>VGLX01000038.1 GCA_016866645.1 Candidatus Woesearchaeota archaeon
CAAATGAGAGTTACGGTCTGGAAGTCATAGACATTACTGAGTTCACTGGCAAGTCTAAGAAAAAGATGATTCGTTTGAAGGCTAGGGTTATAGGCGCTGAGGGTAAGGCTTGGAGGATGATTGAGCGCTTGACTAATTGTTATTTGTCTGTTTACGGCAAGACTGTTAGCATCATTGGCATAGTTGAGGATATTGCTTTGGCGAGGCAGGCTGTTGAGGACTTGCTGAAGGGTGCGCCTCATGCGAATGTCTACAAGTTCGTGCAGGACAAGCTAAGGCTGGTCAAGAAAGGTTTAGCATGATAGATGTTTTCGTTTCTGGAATTAAGAAGAAAAAAACTCTGCGTTCTTTGCCTGATGACTTTGTTAAGGTTTTTGTTTCTGATTTTTTCGAGAAGAACCCTAAGATCGAGAAGGTCTTGGCTGAGCATCCTAAGCCTTTGAAGTCTAAAGAGTTTGACATCTTGTTGAAGGAGGCTAGGAGGAGGCTTCATGAGGTCTATGGGGTTTTTGTTTTGGGGCGGAAGGATTTGAAGAAGCTGAAGGAGCATCTTAAAGTTGTTAAGGAGTTGGACGAAGAGGCTTTGCAGCTGCACTTGGAGATTCTTAAGCTGCATAAGTCTAGTGCTGAGCGCTTGGATTTTTATCCTGAAGTTTATGAGAAGATTTTTTCTATAACTGGCAGGCCCAAGACTGTTCTTGATCTGGCTTGTGGCTTGAATCCTTTGTCTTTTCCTTGGATGGGCTTGGAGAAGGTCAGGTATTTCGCTTACGAGCTGACTAAGGAGGATTGTAGGTTTATCAAGGAGTATTTTGGTATGATGGGGCCTTTTGGTTTGGATGGCGAGGCTTTTGATGCTGATCTTTTGAGGGTTCGTAAGTTTCCGGAAGTTGATGTTTGTTTCTTGTTTAAGGCTTTGGACACATTGGAAGATTTGGAGAGGAATTATAGCGAGAAGCTCTTGAAAAAAATCCATGCGAAGTTTGTTGTTGTTTCTTTCCCTACGATGTCGATTGGCGGAAGGAATCCGATTCGGCAGCGCGGCTGGTTCTTCAGGATGATGCGTAAGCTGGGTTATTCTGCGGATACTTTTGAGTTGGAGAACGAGATATTCTGTATTATCAGGAAATAGCCTTGGTGACAATTGGGTACCACTCTATAGTAGTATTTACCGAAAGGTTTATATACTACCCCTATTCTCCAATTTGTTACCACTATATAATCGTTAAAACACACGGAGGTATTAGAAGATGGGATTAGAAGAACTAGCAGACAAAATAAGCAGGTTCAAAAAGAAAGTGATAGAGAAAACCGACGAAGGGATACAAAAGCTGAAGGGTTCTGAAGAAGCCGGCGATGCTAAAGAGGTAGGCAAGAAAGTCGTAGAAGAAGCCGTAGGGCTGAAATCTAGGATCATAAAAGAAGGCACCGCGTTCGCCAAGAAATACATGAAAGAAAACGTGACGCAAGAGAACTCAACCGGAGCCACAATAGGGGCATTCGGAGAATACCTCGTCAAGAAAACAGCCAAAGGCGTGAAGGCAGCAGCAGAAGCCCTGACAGACTATATAGAAAACGAAGCAGTCAAGTACCACAAGAAAGACACGTTCCCCGAACTGGAAGCAGCAAGGTCATTGGTCAACGAATACGCTCAAGATAACGTAGAGCAAGGAGAGGAAGAGCTCAACTACAAAGGAATCGACCTAATAATAAAAAGGACAGACAGAGACTTGTCAATCAACCTGAAAAACAAACAAAAGAAAATAGAGCTGACATACTTCCTGAAAGACGCAGAGATATCAGACTTGAACTATGAATTCGACACGCTTACAGGAGACCTTCTGAAAAGATTAGACAAGCTGTCCGACCCGGCGACTGTCAAGATAAACAAGACAACCGTCCTGAAAATGGACAGCCCACTGAATAAGAACGGAAAAGTCTACACAGTGAGCCTGAAGAAAATTGACGGGGCATACGAAGTAGGCTACACGCCAGAAAACAGGAAGGCGGGAGTCATGCTGAAATACGTGCAAGAGAAGGAAATCCCATGCCACGCACCAGAAGAAGACGTCAGCTACTCACAAGATCCGATACCAGACATGCTAAAAGCAAAACCTGAAGATACGGAGCAGCAATAAAATGGAAAGGGACTACAAAAAAACCTTAGATGACCAGTTAAAAGACCTGAAAGGCGAAGTAGGACGACAAACTGATGAGTACAAATCAGAAAACGGAAATCTGACTGACAAGTTGATGCAGTATGTCCGCGGCACAGGAATCAAAGAAAAAGCGATCAAAGTCGGAGCAGCAACAACACTGGCTTTTATAGTGGGCGTAGCAGCGCCTATAGTCACAGGGCCAACACTTGCTGTACCAGTACTAGTGGTTTACGGCGGAAAAAAGTTCATCTATGATCCGTTGTTCAAAAAGAAGAGGAAGTAACGGAGGAAAAAAACAAAATGAAACCAGATTATAAAAAAACCTTAGATGACCAGTTAAAAGACCTGAAAGGCGAAGTAAACAGGCAAACCGACGAGTACAAAGAAGAGAAAGGAAATCTCGGAGGGAAAGTTCTGGGCTACATGTATGAGAAAGGTCTTACAGAAAAAGTCGTAAAAACCGGAGTAATAGGACTAGCAGGACTATTAATATTAGGGCCAACAGCAGGACTAATCGCTGGCGGGGCATACGCCGGAAAAAGGTTCATCTACGACCCATTGTTCAATAAGAAGAAGAAATGAGGAGGCATGCTAAAAAATGACACAAGACAAAGAAAAAACTTTAAGTTATCTTCCAGTATCAGCGACTAAAGCACAGACTAAGCTGAGCGAAGGAAGGAAAGAGCTTACAGAAGCATTAGAATACATGAACCAGATAAAAGTAAGCGTCGCGCAATGGCAGAACGATACCAAAGACTTTTTCGACGAAGTCAAAGACGTATACGAAACCAAGAAGGAAGACATAGAGAAAAAATCCCACCTGCCAGTGATAGCTTCGATAAAAGCCGCGTGGGAAACATTGCCTTCGCTCTTCAGCAGAGAAGACCCAACCAAGAAAAGGTTCGGAAGAGTGCTAAGCACATTAGTGAGGGACGCAGACCACATATACAAAAGCCTAGACGGTGAATTAAACACCTACGAAGAGCGCTTTGAAGAAGTCGATACCCTGACAGGCGACCTGATAAGAGACGCTAAAGTCTACAGGCAAGGAATCGAAGACTTCAACACCCAGAAGAAAGACTTAGAGACGCAGCTCACAGGCCTAGAGACAAAGCTCAAAGAGATGACTGACAAAAACGAAGCCTACCTAGAACTAAAAGAAGAAATACTCAACATGAAACGAGCCTTAGAAGGTGTAAGGAAAGAAAGGTCGTCCGCGCTGAACAAATACCAGCAGACGATGAACATCCTAGACGCCTTAGAAGGCTTCAGAGACGAAAACCAGATACTGCTTTCTGAAGGAAGAAACCTGTACGAGACGCTAGAGACGAACATCAACTCGCTAAGACCTCTTTTCGACAACATAACGGCATCCGCAGACCTAGTAGAGTTCCAAAGAAAAGCCTTAGACACTTACGACATGCTGAAGAAGACTTTCAACCCAGCCATGATAGCGATAACAGCAGTAGCTAAGGGAGTGAGCAAAGTCGCAGCAGAGAAACAAGGCGAGAAATTCATCGAATCAGAGACCATAGAGGTCGTAAAGCAGATCGTCCACAAGCACAAAGAGGAAATCGCACAAAGAGTAGAGCAGGAAGACAAGCTCATAGAAGACATACTCGGCAAGAAAGACGAGAAAGAAGACGTATCAGAGATGGAGCAGGACGAGAACGGCGCTTACAAGATAAAAGAAGAAGAGAAAAAATAAGTCTCTTTTTATTTTTTTTATTTTTTTAGTAACAGATTTTGAGAAAAAGGACAATGAACAGCGGGTACGAAACGTTTAAGTCTCAGTTCAAGGGAGATTATAATAAAGAGATTTCTGAAAAACTCCGCGAAGCCGAAGACTGGGTCAAATCCTTGCACGAGAAACTTAAGAACAAAGATTACCAGCAGGCTAACAATCTTAGCATAACAGAGAAGCTTCTGGCATGCTTGGGCTATTTCAGCCTGATAAGAGACAAGCTGAAGGATGAGATCGTGTTCAACAAGGACAGCTTAAGGTCTTTAAACCTTCAAGTGAGAAGGGTTGAGAAAGAGATAGAGTCCAAAAGGTCAGACTTAGAAGTGCAGGTGGAGGTGCGAGACTCAGCAAGGAAAGAGTTCGAGTCTCTAAAGGAGAAAAGAGAAGGCTATGACAGGAGCCTGCCAGATTACTTAGACATAGAAGAGGCTTATCATAATTCTAAGAAGCGGAAAGAGGTAGCAGAGTCAGCTGCCAAGAAAACCGCTATGATTTACCAGAACTTATCACAATCCGTAGAGCTGATGAAAGTATCATCTGAGCAGAGCAAGATATCCATACGAGAAGGCTCAGAGGTCCTGGACAGGGTCGAGAAGGCTATCGATGAGATAAACGTAGTCTACCACCAGGTGATGATAGTTATGTCTAACAAGAAGAAGATACTGCAAATCGCAGGCGGAGAAGATGAAAGCAAAAAATAGCCGGGACGTAGAAACCTTGGTAAAAGCTATAATCAAGAAAGATAGTGGTATGATTCATATCAAAGACAGCGCTTTAATCCCTTACTACCTGAAAAACTCTAAGTACATGATAGAAATTGAGCCTGAAGACAAGGCAGACACAATTCTTTACGCGCATAAAGAGACTTCTCGTGAGAACGATTTTGCGGCCATTAAAGAAAGCGGCTTGAAACATGCACAACAAGCAGGGTTCAACTATGTATTTTTATCATACCTTTACGGGCCTGACGGGACGCTAGTAAGCATCGTCAACCCTTTCAGGATAATCACAGACAAGGAACAAGACTTCCTATTGAGAAACTTTTACAAAGTCGCACCTGAAGAAGTCTCAAAAGCAGCAAAAGAGCTGGACTTAGTGATTTATGATAAGATTTATTCTTGTTATGCCCAAGGGCGAATCGATATGTTTAATGATCTCTTGCATGAAAACAGGGAGAGCTGGCATAAGTATTCCCCTTTCTTCGAATTCGTATTCAGCCTGCCTTACGAAGACCAGAACATAGAGTCTAATAAGAAGATACTTACGATTATGCCAAGAACTTGCGATCTTGTGGGCATTATGTCTAAAGAGTACGCTGAAGGGAAACACTTTCAGGAATATTTCGGAAACCTCAGCCATTACGAAGAAGCACAAGTCATTGAAGCCCTGAAAAGATTAGAGCGGAAGCCAGACCAGGACGTCTTTTTACTAACAAGGGGTTATGTGATGGGTGAGGAGTCAGCGATAACGCTTTACAGGAATGATGCTAACAGTTTCATGAGATACTTTGACAAGTTAGGGGATGAATCCAAGAAGACACTAATCGAAAAGATATACGAAGAGCCAGCCGTGAACCATGAAGTCGTGGCATGGCTAGAGAAGGATTATACTGATCTTCTAAGAGAGGTCGGTTTTTCAGGAGGAAAACAAGATGGCAGAAAAAAATGAGTTTCAAAGCTTGAAAAAACTTTACGGAGCAGAAAAAGACGATTACCTTGCCCACTTATCGGATGCGGTTATGAAGACTTGCCACACACCTGACATAGCGCTGCCTATAACAGCGGTTAACCAGCTGACTAAGATACTGGGGCAAGCGGACTGCGTCGAGATAGACGTCTACACAGGGCTTCCTACTACCATGAGGATATTGCAGATAGACATGATGGCTAAAGATGTCAAGAAAGAACTGCAAGACCTGAAATCCAGGCTGTCTTCAGGAAGCAAGGCTGATGAGGAGAAAACTTTAGAGCAGCTGATAGTTGACAAGGTAAAGTCTAAGATTTACTCGTTCGACACGTTAGCGTCTGAAGAGATAGCATCAGAGAACGTTCCGTTCTGTGACATCTTAAGCTCAGAATTCACGTTAAGGGACAAATTATACCTGTTAAGGGCGATAGAGTCAAACCCTTTCATGCTAAGCCCCCAAATATCGATGAACTATGACATGTCCGCAGCAGGGTATTACACCGGCAAGTTCTCAGTGGCAGGGTTCGATTCCAAAGCTAACAAGTTCGCAGGATACAAGTTCTACGTAGACTTCACCCGCAAAGGCAGGAAAAGGCTGATAGACGAAGAAAATTCCAAGCTGAAACAAGTCTACGAAGAGATACTGAAAAGGCAGTTCGCAACAGGGAACATAGACTCGCTTTACAAAGAATTCTCAGACATAAAGCAGGTATGGCTGCGAAAGGTCACGAGATCATCACTGGCATCATACCATGATAAGAACAATGTTGAGTTTTCAGGGCTTCCAAAGAGCATGTTCAAAGATAATCCAAACACTTATGTCATGGACGTATCTTTCGAGTCTATAGAGACGATGAACGGCCACGGTGAAGACTTCAAATGGACTGACAAATCAAAGACCCAAAAACTGAACCTGTCGCTAAAAGTGCCACACGCAGACATAACAAAACTGGTGAAAAAGTTTTACGAAAACGACAAGAGTGTAGCACTACTAGGTGAAGACCTGACAAAGTACGGCACAGGCGGGGGACCAGGAGGCATAAACGGCTAAGCCGGGTGGAAAATGGAAAAATACGAAGCGACTAAGACGCTGACAGAAAAGCTTGTGGAACTTAATGGAAGGTTGATAATATCTGATGATATATACAAGCGAAAGCTATTGAAAGAGGCGAAACACGCTTATGTCATAGGCCACTCTTTAGACATGTTCTCAGACAGGGATTTCCTTTCACTATACTATGTTACTAAGACTGGCGATGATGAGACTGTAAAAAGTAAGGACATTGGAGAAGTTGTTGGTAAGATAGCCCCGCCAGCTGCTAATTACGTGTTCTTATCAGAAAAGAGAATCTTGAATGAGTACAAAGCCCTTATGACCTTAACACCTTACTCCATAATAGGCGACAAGGAAGAAGAGTCTATCAGGAAGTCTTTTTACAAGACTTACGACTCGGACGTGAGAGAAGCGATAGCGTCTTTAGGGATAAAAGACTTCTTCGACCTTTATCATGCGTATCTTCACAATAATGAGAAGTTCAACCAGATGTTCTGCAACGATTTCGAAAAATTCAGAAATGAGTTTTTAGAATTCTCGCAATCACGCACTTATGACAGTGCTAACGAGACAAGGCTGGAGCAGTTCGATGCGAAATTCAAGATTGAGAAGCTCAACAGGCGCCTCGGTGAGCTTGGGGTAAAGTTTATTTTTCCAACCCTTAAGCAGGCTTCATGGATAAAAAAACGTGAGATAGAGTCATTAGCAGACATGCTGAAGAACCATATCTCTCCGATAGACAAAGACCCTTTGAATAAAGAATTCTTAAGATTCGTGTTCGAGATACCTTACGAAGACCAAAACCTTGAGATGAACAAGCACATGTTCAAAAACTTCGGAAACTTCTTAGACCAAGAGCTTATCATGCTGAAAGAGTACTCTAACGGTAAGCACTTCAAAGAATACTTCGGGCTCTTAGACGCTGGGAAGCAGAAAGATGTCAGCAGGCTAGTCAAGAATGCCGAAGTGCAGAGCCAAGACATTAATCATTTCTTATGGATGATGGGCTCCAAGGACATAAGACTGGACTATCTTAAGCTTTACAAGGAAGATGCTGAAGAATTCATCGAATACTTCAACGAGAGGCGTTCGGAAGAGAAGAAGGTCATACTGAAAGACGTGATGGAATACGACTTCATCAACGATAAGGTCACCGAATGGCTGAACGAGCACGAGGCAGACCTGATACGGGAGGTAGGATTCGATGGATAAGAAAACCGCAACACTAACACTAACTGACAAGCTGAGGAGACTAAATGCTCCGCAAGTGGTCATAAACTCGGTCTACCAGAAGAAGCTGGTTGATAATGCATTAGCCTGCTACCAAGTAGGGGACATAGTGGCAGTAGGATCGTACGGCATAAGGGACACGCTAAAGAACAAGAACTCTAACCTGCATGAGAAGCTGGAGCCTAAAGCTAACTACTTGTTCGTAGAGAACATCGATCTTGACAAGCGTGTAGTAGTGTCCTCTTTCGCGATAATCAGCGAGGAAGAGGTGGAGCAGCTGAAGAACACGTTCTATAATGACGTGCCTAGCGACGTAGAAGCCGCGATGAACACACTTAACATCAAGAACTATACAGAAATTTATAATAAGTACTCTAGTGGAGAACTGAACAAGATAATAGCAGGGTATAACTTTTATCTGAAATTCAAAAAATCCTTAGACGAGCTGTTCTTCACAAGAAACTCTTCCTGCACTCCAGAAAGTTTCGAGAAATACCTCGGTAAAAGCAGAAGCGAAATTATCGATGGACTCAAAGATGTAGGATTTGAGGATAAGCCTTATGGATGGAGCGACATTGCTGTACCTAAAAGCACTATAAAGGGGATAGTTAAAACTTTAGAGACTGCGAAATATTTCAACTTACTCCCCGGGTTCTTCAACCTAGTGTTCACCATGCCTAGAGAAGA
>VGLX01000039.1 GCA_016866645.1 Candidatus Woesearchaeota archaeon
AACCAGGCGTAAGAAGATATAAAAAAAATCAAAAGCAAAGCCAAGGTGAATACCCCCCCGTAAAACAATGACCTCAGCGCCTTACCCCGGGTTAAGAACAGGACAATCAAGATTAACAAAGTGATATAAAAAACTAAGAGCAGCTTCTGGATTATGTTCCTCACGTCAACCATATGGGCTTTTTCTTTCTCGTTAAAAAAATCAGACAAAGGCTTACCGTCTTTCATGTAATCAACAAGGCTTTTAAGAGCCGAATCTGCCGACTCTTTTTCTACATCGTCATAAACATCATACTTTTCGAACTCTGACTTGTAAAAACCCTCGTCAAAAACGACCAATCTGAAGCTGAACAACAATAAGCAGACAGGTATCAGGAAAGCAGCAAGAGGAATCTTTCTAAGATTCATATTCTAGAACCAGCCTAACAGCATACCCACGCCAAGCAAGACTAATAATAGTCCCATGACCAGCCTCATCCAGTTCTTCTTCGCATTGCGCCAGCTCTCGATATGCTCGGCTTTCATGCCTTTAGTGACAAGCAGTAATATGATCACAAGCGGGAGTATAAACATCACATTATACACCAGCAAGTATCCTAACGCAACCGCCTTGGTGACAGTATTTGCCAGCATAGCCAGGATAGCCAAGTAGACCCCTCCCGTGCATGGCAGCTCAAACATCGAAACTAAGAACCCTAGGACTATCGCTGCAGGCATGTTAGCTTTTTTCGTCCATTCCTCGATAACACCTTTCTTAGACTTCGGAATTTCTAAAGAGAACCCTTTACCATACCAGAAATAATCCTTAATGTTAACCAAACCTGCGAAGAGCGCGAAAACAGCAGCGGCTTTCACGATAATCCTCGACATCCCACTTATCTGTATAGCAGTCAACAAGCCTAAGCCGGCTAATAAATAAGTTGCGTAAACTGCTACGATATAAGCTATCCCCGCTTTAATCATCCTCTTCCTTGTAGAAGATATCCCCAGCAAAAAAGTTAACAAGAATAACAGCACTGCGAAAGCGCAAGGGTTTATCCCATCGACCAATCCCGCCCCTAGGATTAAAGGCCATGTTATCTTCTTGGTCGAAGCCACCGGGTCGGTCTCGCCTTTCTTGACGTCTACAGCATGGCATCCCATCTCATCAGGCAAAGGACAGACCCTGACTCCAGAATCCAACAATTTTTTAACTTCGGGCTCAAGGCCTTCTTTTATCTGCTTAGGGCCCATGAAGAACTTGTCACCTACAGCTATCATCGGTATGCCCCTTGCCTCTAATGGTATGTTCTGCACACCGCAGTACTTGCTGTACATGTTGTAGTTCTCAAGGTTATGGGAGACTTCCAACTTGTTGATATGTATCTTGTCACCGTATTTCTTCTCTAAATCGTCTATGAAAGGTTTAATCTCAGCGCATTTAGGGCAACCGGTGCCATAGAAGTATATCACGCAGATAGAATCAGGGTTATGGTTAGTGTAATCCTCAACATTAGACGCACCTATAGAATCTTCATAGCTTACTGCGCAAGTCTCTTCAGCTTCGCAACTATCTTGAGCGCTTACGAACGCTACTAAAATCAAAAGCGTTAATATCAGCATCCAAGCTTTTTTCATTGTCCTAACACAGCACGGGTTTGTTTAAAAATTTTTCTTTATATCCCCCTACCATGTTTAGCAAGGCTTTTAAACCCGAAAACAAGAATTCTTTTGACATGAAAAACGCTAAGTCGTTAATCATATCATTAAGTATCTTCGCTTCTTGTACTCTCTTTTGTAACGCATGCAACAATCAAAAGGCGGTTGAAACTCCGCCTACAAAACCGGCAAGAGTTTTAATAGAAGAACAACAGGACTATAATGTTAAGAAAGTTTACGACGCTAAAACATGGAAGACCTTCAGTGAAAAAGGCGCTTTTAGTGTTAGGAAATATAAGGAACTGCATGACAAAAGCATTGACGAGAAAGGTTATGGCCTCTTTTATGGTTCAGCGTCTAGGTACAAGGATTATATTCAAATGTTTGGAATAACGCCTTACCAGTCAGTTCTTATGGAACAGATGTTATCAGACGAAAAGTTCGTATCTGATTACCTTGAAGAAAAAAGATTTGACATTCTGGAGAGAGCAGCGTTAAGAAAAGTTTTGTTGGAACAAACCCCGTTAGACTTTAAGTCTCCTAAAAATACCGACTGTCTAGAATGGTGTCTGCTTAACATGAGAAAGGCATATAACGGGGTAGGCATGAGCCGGGACTGGGAAGGAATTCTAGAAACAGCAGTTAAGAACAGTAATACCACACAACTTTCGAAAAAACACGGTTTTAAAGGACTGCTAGGGACTGAGCTATCTAAAGAGTTAGTAAAAAATGGATGGGTTGCATTGTATTACAATCCCGACACTGAACTTCCGAAGGATAAGCCTGCTGTAATCCTGCCTAAAGAAGAAGTAAAGAAACTCGATCTTCGCTTTTTATGGTTCGAATATTTCGTGCAATGGACAGAACACATAGGATCTTACAAAGAAGCTAAGGAAAACAAGATTTACTACGGCATCCCGATTACGGACATGATAACAGACTATAACCCGACGACAGAACTAAAAGACATCAGGTTTAATATAAGCGCTATAGTCTCTGTCAAATCACCCACTGTTAAAAAAACTGACAAGGTGGAAAAAATTAAAAAAATACCTTTCGGGCTGTTACTTGCCAGAGGCGGGCAGCATTCTGCTATAATCTCTTATGGCAAAGTCTACGAATTACATCACGGATTAGGTCCGACTAACAAGAGTCTTATCGAAGTGAAAGACTTCGAAACAGAGTGGAACTGGCTCAGCGGAGTGATAATCGTGCCGCCTAATATGTGGCAAGCTGTTAAGTAAAAAACTGTTCTTAAATTAGGGCGTATTACATAAGGGTTATAGAATCCGAGTATGAAGTAAAGGTTTTTAAATAAAAATTATCCATTAACAAGTATGAAATGCGTGAACCATCCGAAAGAAAAAGCAGTAGCAGTCTATAAAAAAGTAGGCATGTGCAAGAACTGTTTAGTAAGGTTCTTAGTAAAAGTTGATGAAGAGTTAGGTAAGAGGAAAAAACTAGACTTAAATAACATTATCAAGAGGTCAAGAAAATAATGCTATTCGAAGTGACGATAACTACAATACTGGGGCTTATAATCCTAAATAGGCTTACTTCTTTCACGACTAAGCAAACAATTATGCTAACATTAGGGTGGATTATGTGTTATTTCTTGACTAGACATTTCTATCGAGATTATATCAAGAGCACAAAAAAAACAAAAAGTCCAAAGAGATAAGTACTAAGTCGTTTACTGTAGATTATTAGGTAAGTGTTTAGCTGCTGAGGAAAGGTTTAAAAACCCTGGCATGAGACGTCTTTATCGAAGGTGTGTTCTTAAATGTCTTATAAGACTAAGGAGTAAACTTTTATGAAACTTCCCGATACTTTCGTACCGGAGAAAAACTTAGAGACCGATATAGACAGGCTGCTGTCTAACAAGAAGAAGTTCTATCAGCCTTACTCAACAAGCCTGGACAACCTGATAGTATCAGACCAACTAAGCGTAGAAACGATATACTTTGACGAAAGCCTTCGGAAGATACAAGAGGCAGGGTTCGAAAGGCATCTCTTGCCATGGGAGAGCTTTACTATAATCCTTGGATACATAGATGGCAAGATCAAAAATGAGTTTCATGCTGCTGCCAAGGATATGGCAAGCTCATTCGGCTGCACTGAATGGCTCAGCATGGCTGTCAAGAGGGACAGGGATGTATTGGTGTGTTACGCGAACCCTAAGAACCTAGTATGGGACGACAGTTCAAAGATTTACAAGCCTGACGGCATCCTTAGTTTCGACCCTGCGCTAAGCACAGAAATAAGCATTAAAGGAGTGCCTTCTGAAGAATGGGTTGACCTCAAAAGACTCAGCGAAGATTTCGTGAAGTATTTTTACACAAGGAAATTTGAAGAGCTTCCTGATGAGATTAATTCTAATGATGATTACGCACAGATCTTCTTGCCTGCTGAAGGGGGGATATGGCCTGTAGGCCGGGGCGCTAACTGGCTGAAATACTCCTTGTCTACGTCAACCTGCCTGAAAAGGATATCACGAGGTGTGAAGCTCAAAAAATGAAAGTCCCACTGATATTCATGCCTGAAAAGAACTTGGAAAAAAACGTAGACATGCTTCTCAAGGAAGAACAACATGAAAACTCATTAGAGCTTATCAATGGCATTGAGATAGAAAGCAAGCCTTACGAATACGCAATGTTCTACGAAGAGAGCTTAAACAGGGTGATAGGGTCAAAATTCGACAGGCACTTGTACCCTTGGAGGCTTTAAGCTTGGCGACGAATTACCTGGGTGGAAAACTCCGAGGAAGCATTAATGACCTTGCGCATACGCTGTTGAAAACAGGGGTTCATCGCGGCGTTTGGCTGAGCTTTGCACTGAGCATAGAGGAAAAGAAGCTAAACTGCTATACTAACCCTAAGAACTTGATATGGCATGTCGAACACTCAAGATACCTTCCGAAAGAACCATACAACGTATCCTGCGACGAACTTGCGCAGTTTGACATCACAGCATTAAACTCCAAGACGATAGTCGATCTTGACTGTTTCGAAGAAGAGTTCATCAAGCTCATCTGCGGGAATTCAAAAAGCCTTATGAGAACATTAACCAACAGGAAGCATAAAACTACTATAAGCCTGCCAGATAGTTACGGTGTCTGGCCGGGTGTTTTATATGCCTGGAACAACTCAGAAGGAGGATACGCAGACTTGAGATTATCATTCCATAACACGAACGCGTGCTCACAAGGGGTGAAAGTTAAGAAATGAAACTGCCTAAAACGTTCATACCGGAAAACAACTTGGAGAACAACATAAACAGATTAATGTTTGAAAAAATCATGGTTTATGAAAAACATGACATATACCTTAACAGGTTAAAGATAGAAGAGGGCATAAGGATTGGGCATTCTAACAAGAAGCTTTACACAACGTTTGATCAAAGTTTGAGCATCTTGAAAAAAGCAGGCTACGAAAGGCACTTGTACCCATGGGAACATTTTGAAATCGTAATCCAACATTTAGAAGGAAAACTTGATGGTCAGTTATACAACCTAGCTAGAGACTTGAGATCAAGCAACGGCTGTTGGCTTAACATGGCAATAAAAAGGAGCGGTGACATGTTATTATGTTACGACAACCCAAAAAACATGGAATGGAGAAAGTACAAGAAAAAATATGTTAATTGTTCTACCCAAAAGAACACAAACGTGTTAAGCCTAAACGGGGTATCCTCCCAAGAATGGGTTAAGCTTAAGAGTTTTGATAATGAGTTTGTAAGTTTCTTCTGCAACCGTAACTTTGAAGAATTACCACAAAAAATGCAAGAAGAATCCGCGATTTACCTCCCGCCTGAAGGCGTGTTATGGCCTATCAGCATGAGCGACGGTGGGCTCAGCATCTGCGGTTATGTGACCTACAGGATGTGCAGAGGTGTTAAGGAAAGAAAATGAGAGTCCCGCAAACTTTTGTTTCGGAGAATGCTGAACTTAACTTAGACAGGATAATGGCAAAGAAGGTTTATTACATCCCTAAACGCTGGAAGAGCATAGAAGTCCGCATGGTTAACGGAGATTTTGTAGATTCGAAAATTATTGATGGTTCAAGAATAACAGACCAGTATTTAGCAGAATCAAGAAAGTTTGATGGGCGGGTCATGGACCTTAAAACGTTCAAGTTTAATGGCAAGGACATGTTCATCAGCAAGTTCGGTGATTCGATGCACAACCTCGTATTATTCGATGATAAACTTAACGAAATATTGTTCACCCAAAGCTGCCCTAACCCGTCTTACTGTGTTTTTGAAAGAAAAAACAACCCTGACGCACTAGTGCTTAATATTACCGGTTCAAGAAGCAACGGGACAATAATAGGATGTTATGACAACAAGGGCAATGAAATCGCGGCTTTTGGCGCGAGTATAGATCATGAATCAGGATACGGCAAAGACACTCTTACCAGCACGGTATCAGCTGTGAAAACAAAAAAACAGAATTACCTCGCGTTGGAATATTTCAGCCATATACAGGTAAGGGATGAAGATCTGAACTTTGTAAGCTTATTAAGGATGTCGCATAAGAACAGCAAAAAAATAAGCGTTGCCAACATTGGCGGCATTGAAAGGATAATCTGTTTAGGTGTTGAACAAAAGGCGAAAAGCTGCCTTTATAGTAACGTAGTTAACATTTTTGACAACAGCTTTAGCCTTGTTGAGCAGATATACGCGGAAACGCTGGGCTGCAAATGCATCTTCAGGTGCGAAAGCTTCAAGCTTGACGGCAAGGAGTATTTTATATTCGCTTATGAGAATGAGAAAGGCGATGCTGATGTGAAAATCCTTGACACAGATTTCAAAGAAGTATTGAAGGTTAAAGACGTGAATGACTTCTGGCATGTCCGCGCTGGAAAGTTCAACGGCCAAGACTATATGTTCATACCTTCTGGCAAGCGTTCTAAAGCAAAAGTCCAGGTTTACGACAACAACTTCAGGCTTAGGGACAGCATCAAGGTCTCCAACTGCGCTTTGAATAGGAAATACTATATACTCAGCATTAACAGCACAGATTATTTCACATGCGTACAGGAAGGCAATCTTAACTTTTACTCGGGAGAATTCCCTCTCCAGGGAGGTTTTTTCAAGAAGAAAAAGCCTTTAAGCATCAAGCTTAAAAACGACACTGAGGACAGGTGGCTTTACTCTTTGAAGGAGATAATCCCTTTTGAATACAAAGATGAAAACTTCTTAGCTTTAGAGTACTGGACTAACGAGTGCACAGACGTTTATGACAATAATCTGAAACTTGTGAAGAGTTTTCCAGGCGGAGACTTCTGCGTAGTTTAGGATCGTTCTCTTATCTCTTTGGTTATCTCTTCCAAGAACTCGTGTATGTGGACTCCGAACCTTACTTTTCCGTCTCTGGTCCTTATCGCTAATGTCTTGTGCTCTTGTTCCTTGTCACCGAGCGTGATCATGTAATTTATCTTTCGGACTTGGTTGTCCCTGACTTTTTTGCCTATGCTTTCTGACCTGTCATCCAGCTCGACTCTTATCCCTGCGTCTTTCATCTTCTTGAAGACTTCCTGGGCGAGCTCGTTGTTCCTGTCAGTTACCGTCATCAAGACCACTTGCACTGGCGACAGCCATGTCGGGAACTTGCCGGCGTAATGCTCTATCAATATGCCTAAGAACCGTTCCATAGCCCCGTATACTACTCGGTGGAGCATTACTGGCCTATGCTTCCTGCCGTCAGACCCTTCGTAAGTCAGCTCGAACCTTTCTGGCATTGCGAAGTCTACTTGTATAGTGGCGCACTGCCACGTCCTCCCTAAGGCGTCTCGTATGTGGAAGTCTATCTTTGGGCCGTAGAACGCTCCGTCTCCTTCGTTGAGCTTGTACTCTGTGCTTGTCTCTTTCAAGGCTTCTTTCAAAGCTGACTCGGCAGCTTCCCACATCTCATCAGTGCCTATAGAATTAGTCGGCCTTGTGGATAGTTCTACATGGTATTCTAGCCTGAAAGTCTTGTAAACCCTGTCGATGAGGTTCATTATGTTGATTATCTCGTCTTTTATCTGTGATTCCATGCAGTATATGTGAGCGTCGTCCTGGTGGAAGCACCTGACCCTGAACAGTCCGTTAAGGACTCCGGATAGTTCGTGCCTGTGCACCAATCCTACTTCTGCTAGCCTTAATGGCAGCTCCCGGTAGCTGTGCAGGGTGCTCCTGTAGACCAGTATCCCTCCTGGGCAGTTCATAGGCTTGACAGCGAAATCTTTCTCGTCTATCTTGGTGAAGTACATGTTATTCTTGTAATGGTCCCAGTGCCCTGACTGCTCCCAAAGGTTCTTGTTAAGTATGATGGGTGTCTTTATCTCATGATAGCCTTCCCTGTTGTGCTCTTCCTTCCAATATTTCATAAGCTCTTGCCAGACTATCATTCCTTTAGGGTGGAAGAATGGGAATCCTGGCCCTTCCTCATGTATCGAGAACAGTCCTAGCTCTTTGCCTAGCCTGACATGGTTTCTTTTTTCAGCCTCTTCTAGAAGTGCCAAGTGGTCTTTTAGCTCTTGTTCTGTCTTGAATGCTATGCCGTAAATCCTCTGCAGCATCGGCCTTTCGCTGTTGCCTTTCCAGTATGCTCCTGCTATCCTCATAAGCTTGAACGCCTTAAGCTCGGAAGTGTTTTTTACATGCGGTCCCCTGCACAAGTCTAAGAAAGTTCCGTTCTGGTAGAATGTTATCTTGCCTTTCAAGTCTTCTAATAGTTCTAGCTTGTAAGGCTCCTCT
>VGLX01000040.1 GCA_016866645.1 Candidatus Woesearchaeota archaeon
GGAACCATATGATGGGAACACTAATATTGCCTGTCATACTTTATTTTGTTTTGTAAAATCTAAAGTTTTATAGGATTTCCAGGTTTAGAATATTTGCAGGAGGGCTATTTTTTTAGTGACTTCCCAGGCTTTGCCGGCTGCTTCGCTTACAGTTATATCGAGTATATTCTTTTCGCCTGTCGGAGTTTGTTGCTTTTGTTGTTTCTTTTTAGGGTTTTTTCTGCTGTAGTGTTCTGCGAACCTATCAACCGTGTACATCAGTTCATTATGTTGGGCCCTTAGTGCGTCTTTGTATTTTTCTTGTGATGCTGTTGCTTGTTCGTGGTTCATGAATCTTCGGGCAAGGTCTTTTATCGCTTTAGCTTTTTCTTCTGTCAGCCCTCTAGTTAATAGTTTGCGTATTATTTGATCGGCTCTCCTGTATCTTGCTCCGATAGTTTCTAAGGATGGTGATTTTTCTCCGTTGAATTCTCTCCCTTGGTAGGCCATGCTAAGCTCGTAAATGCCTTTGGTGGCTTCAGGGATGTGCATGTTTCTCCATTCGTCTACTTGCGCCTCTATGCTGTGGGTGTATTCTATGAATGTGGATCTTAATATGTCCATGGCTGTTTTTGATTCTACTGAGACGTCGGGGTTGTGGTAGTCCTGTTCTATAATCGCGTCCCCTTTTGTTTTTCTTTCCACTAATTCGTCTAGTGTTCTAAGCTTTAGGCCGGTTAATGAGCCGTGAGAATATCTTCCTAAGTAGGTGTTTATTAGACTCTTGCAGTGTTCTCTGCTTCTTGGGGATATGTCTTGGTAGACTTCCCTGAATTTTTCTGTTAGGTATGTTTTGTTCATGGTCCTTTATAGTTTAGCCTAATCGCTTAGTATTATTTCTGGGAGAACCAGTATATAAGCCTTTCTATTTTTAACTACTTAGTAGTAGTAACTATGGTTCGATCTTTTTCCCGCAGTCAGGGCAATAATTATCATCAGATGCGACCTTAACCCCGCAGTTAAGGCATTTCTGCTCAGAAACCGCAGTCTTAACATCCCCTTTAACATTTTCTTTTGTTCCAGAAACAGAATCGCTTTTCTTATTAGATAGCGCAATCAAACCAAGTATTATCCCTGCAGCAATAAAAAACTTACTACTAACAGCAACCCCTATAACAAAAGATGCAACGCCTATAACCATCATGACCGGTCTCATCAAGTATAATAATAAGAAAACAATTATTTAAATGTTAGGATATCGGGCTTGTTGGAGGCTATCGCATCAACTCCGAATCCCATGAGTTTCTTAACCCATCTCTCATCATCCACAGTCCAAGCATAGACCTTCATTCCAAGGCTATGAAACCCATCAACATGTTCCCTCCTTAATTTATCTTTTCTCACCAAAGCGTAATCAAAACCCGAGCTTTTTGCAATAACAAGATAATCTTTAGGTAACTTATCAGTTATGACCCCTAGCCTAAGCTCAGGGTATAATCTCTTGATGTTCTGCAAGATTTCTAAATGAAATGATATGACAATTGACTTACTCTCTAATTTTTGTTTTTTAACAAAATCAACAAGCTTATCTTCAAAGCCCGTTTCTTTCACTTCTATAAACAAGCCGCATTTATCCTTAGTCAAGTAAGCAACTTCTTCCAGTGAGGGGACTTTCTCACCCTTGCCCGCATCAAGAAACCTTAAATCAGAAAAAGAATAATTCCTCAAATACCCTTTTCCATTAGTTGTCCTGTTCACAGTCGCATCATGCAGCACGACTATGACCCCGTCTTTCGTCTGCCTGACATCAAGCTCTACAAAGTCTACCCCTAACTCCAAAGCCCTCTTAAAAGACCTTAAGGTGTTTTCAGGCTCGTAATAAGCTGCGCCTCTATGCCCTACTTTAAGAACCATTTGCCTAGCCCTTCTTGGCGCTCTTTCTCTTTCCCGAATACGCTTTCTATCCTATCTTTCGTGAGTTCTAACGTCTGCTTAAGATAAGGTGGCAAGTCGCACATCTCTGCTAACTGTATGGACGGCTCCAAATATTTTACCACAGAACCCTCAGAGATCGTGAACAACAGGTTTCCGTCGCACTTTGAACACTTACCTTTCAACGGAGGCCTCCTGAACTTCTCGTTGCAGTCTACGCACCTGAACTGCTGCATAGAAAACTTCCTAAGGTTACCCTTGATGTCCCTCAAGAAATGCCTCTCGATGACCAGCCTGGCGACATCTGCATGCTCGACAGCCCTTATCTTCCTCGCCAGTTCCATCTGGCCTTTCACCTTGTCTTCCATAGTTGGTATGTTCTTGTATGCTGAGCACCTCACGCCAGAGTTTATATCTGTAGTGTCGTGCGTGAATCCGAACCCGTAATACTCGCTTGGGGTGCCTAAGTGGTGTTTCAGCTGGTCCATCTTGAACTCTCTGGAGGGAGTGTACTTCTCAGCAGCCTCATAAAATTCTAATGGGTATTCTGACACCATCTCCATGTCAAACACCATATCGTCAACCTCTTTGGGTATGATTTTAGAAGTTAGGACAAGTGGCGCGTCTTGCGTGGCGCCCCTGTGCGCAGGCAGGTACTGCCTTGAGAAGTTTATCAAAGCGTCCAGCATCAGCATGACGCATGCTTCGTCACCGTCACATTGCCTTGTGAGGATAGAATTTGCAACAACCCTGTTCCCGTCCACATTCAAGCAGTAGCTCACTTCAGGAGGCAAAAGCCGGACCGAGACTATCCTATCAAGGATATAACCGTTGTTATACTGCTGACCTATACGTGTGGACTTTTTTTTACCCAAACGCTTAAGGATGGCTTTTTTTCTTGCAGAGATAAAATCCACGAACCTTACAAACTCTTTAACAAAAATGCTCTGGATTATTCCTTTAGTTATTGTGAACTGAGGGATTGTTTTCCCTTTTCTTAGATAAAACTCTCTCAGCCTTGGCCCGGGATATTTTGTATAAGAATAATTTTTGACAAAAATTTCTAATTGCGCAAAGATAAAATCCAAATCCCTTAATAGGCCCTCACTTACGGTATCAAAGGTTATCCTTAAATCATTCTCACTCACAGAACCGTCCCCCTCTAAATAACCGGACAGCAAGTAACCGAGCTTCTCTTTTGGGAGATTAAGGAATACTGAAGGTATTCTTTTCTCATACGCCCCTGAACCGCATTTAAGGATTGATGTGAACAAATGATAAAGCACCCTGCTTGAATAAGTCACCCTGTCCTGTTTTTTTTCGGCGGGTTTTAGGTTAAATACCCGGCTCATATGCTTCTTGATAAAACTGCGTATTTCTTGGTCTTGAGCGGCTATGTAAACTTGGTAAAGCATTCCATCAACCTTCCTTGAATACCCTTCTGCGATGTAAAGCCCTACTATTTGCAAGAATTCTTTATCCACAGGTATACGGGCAGGTATTCTGACATGATCACGTTTTGCACCTAAAAACAATGACTCTGATGATCTTATCACCCTTTTATCTTTCAATTTGCAGATAAAACTTATAGGGTATGAGTCTCTCGATACGTAGTTATCATAATCTCTTTTTGAAAAGAACGCTTTCGCATATTTCCGGACATCATAATTCTTGTTTACCCCATGCACCATAACCCAATCTTGGTCTGAGCATAAGTCCAGCATATCAAGATGTTTTATGTCGTTGCTCGACACTTTTAGTTCATAAGGTATCTTCAGTTTATCCCCAACATCTAAATCACATGCCTGGACAGTTGTTTCTTTTTCCCGGAAAGCTATGTGTTTGTGGTTAAATGTTGTCTTAATCACCTTGCCTGATGCGGTTTTAATTTCTATCATAGGCAAAGGCGCATGTTTCGTAAAATTGTTCACACCCACTATCGACAAGCCCCCTACAGTTTTCACATCCTTGACTTTTGCTTCCCTTGTTCCAAAATAATCAACTACATCTTCAGGTCCTAGTTCTTCAACAACATCCCTAATCTTTCTTATCTGCCACGTATCGCCTTTTAGAATCGGGAGATACGTATCCGCGCTAAAGCAGTCCCTTCTCAGCAAGCAGTGGTACATTGGGTGTGCTAAGAACCCTTGAGTTTTTGAAAATCCTATCACTCTTGCCACTACTGCTGCTGAAGTGTGAGGGCTCATACCCGTCACTAAATGGCCTGTTACGTCGTTAGGCTTCTGCAAGTTGTAGAACCGGGGGAGATGGTATAGCTTCTCCAATAAGTCATCTATGAATTTGGAGATCCTGAAAAGCACGTGGTCTGCTCCTTCTTCCACGTTTTCCGGGAAAGACGGCAGGATGACGTCTTGCACTTTTAATTCTAATATCTGGTCTTCATTTTCTAACGGTTTGCCGTAAATGTCATGCGTGTATCCTAATTCCTTAAGCCTTTCTACAGAAGTTCTTACCTCCTTAGGCTTGAACGCGGTTATCGGTGACTCAGTCATGTCGTATCTGACAGTCCCTTCTTTGTTAACGTAGACCTTGTTCATCGCCCTCAATATTCCTTTTGTTAGGTTCTCTGGGATATGATCCTTGTTTGATGTTCCTCTAACACCTTTAATCAGGTCAGGGTATTGTCTCGTTTCGATGCGTTTTAGCGCAGAGTTGAAATAATGTGTAATATCAAGATCTTGTTTCTTGAAAGGGACGGTCTTGCCATGCCTGGGGCATTCTTCACTTTCCATCTCTACTTTGCATTCTGAGCAGTAGTGCAGTTTTACAGTTTTTCCATAGCATTCTTCACATACAGGATATATGGTCTGCCTGTTGCACGTTTTACAGATATATAGTGGTAGTTCTGCTCCTACTTTTCCGTTATCAAGCGCAGATTGGAAGCTTCTCATCTTCCCGCCTTCTTTGCCTACCGGGAAGAGTACTTGTGGGCTTCCGTCTAATTTTCTCATCTTGGCTTTTTCCGGCCGACCCATCCTTGCTCCTATGAATGTTCCTGACTTGTCACGTATGGTGATTTTAGAGATCGTGTTGATCAGGTTAAGCACGTTTTCTTCTGTGCTTTCGCTCACTTGTTTTATAATCCCTTCGATGCTATTCTCTGGAAGATTCAAAGTTTTTGCAAAGGCCGTAGCATCATCCTTTTCTATGACCACATATTCGTTAGTTACTAATGAATGCGGTACTCCTAAAAGCTCTAGCACTCGTTTTGGTGCTTCTTCCTGGCATGCGCATTCAGGATTATGCATGGGGATTATTATCTTACTCGGTTCAACAGCCGCTTTTCTCAACCATTCTAATAGCACCAAGAATTGTTTCTTGCTGATATCCTTCCAGTGGTAAGTGTATCTCGGATGCATCGGGACTTTGTGTTGCTCTGAGATGAGAATCGCTTCCTCAACAGTCATCTTATTTATGTTTAAGCTATCAATGTTCACCCCTGCTCTTTTCAGCTCTTGCTTGTACCAGTCCTCGTTATATCCGCATGGGACGAGCTTGTGCGCCCTGTTGAAGAAATCTCCATAGTTTATGAGTATGTCTCCGAGGAAGATTATCTCTTCCACTTCTTTCTGGACTTTCTTCGCTTTCTCCTCATCATCAAGCAATAATACGTTGCCGTTCTTCAGCTTGACTACCGGTCCTTCTATGCTGTCGCATACGTAAGTTGATGTTCCTTTGCCTGGCCGTTCTGTCTTAAGCTGCGTGCCGATTGCTATGAAGTCGTTCAGGACTTTCATCGTAGCAGGATGCAATGCGTCTGCTGACAGCCCAGTGTTTCTGCATCTCCCGTATCTCAGCCTGAAGCCCCCTGGCCTTAATGGGTGGGCTAGTACGGGCCTTCCTCCTACTATGTCTTTGATGTATGTGAAGTCAGGTTTTATCAGCTCTTCCTTGTCTTTCTTCACGTTCTCCTGAGCTTTTTTCTGCTTCTGCAGTTTCAAGAACTCTTCTAAGAACCCCCAATGCTCCATCCCGAAGTCTTTTCCCCATTTCTGGATTTGAGCATAAACCTTTTGGGCTTTCTGTGCCAAGCATTCTGCTGTCACCAAGCATACGCCGTTTCTTATGATGTTGGTTTCTATTCTTGGGAGGTCTTTGTAGTTGCTGACTTCCCATTTCTCTGAGCCGTCACCATCTATTTGTACTGGCAGATGCGCTGTTAAGAATTCCGCTTCTTCTTTGCTAGGGTGATACTGTAAGTTTGTGACCTTTTCGTGATAGTCTTCTAATTCGGTGGATATCCTTTTTATCTCTTGCTCTGTAGGGTCGTAGACGTCGTAACCCATGCTCTTCCTGACATAGTCTGCGATTAGGACGGAAACTGATGCGCCTGTGCCTCCTGCGCTCCTGACAGGCCCCGAGTATCTGAGTGCGAAATACTCCTTCCCAGTATCGTTTCGTTTATGAAGCCTTAGCTCCACAAATCCTTCTAATGGCGATGCTACTACTCCCACTGTTACGTAAGCGAACCCGACCCTTATGCCTACTTCCATCGCTTCCTTCTTATCTTTGAACTTGCAGAAATTCTCTTTGGCGACTTCTAAAGCGATTTGCAGCGCAACCCTCCAGTCTTGAGCGCCGTGTATCTGCTCTAGTTCCTGGATTCTTTTTACAACTCCCGAGTTTTTTATCTGGGGCGCGACTACGCTTATCAGGCCCTCTACCCTTTCTGCCATGTTCCTTGCTAAAGGTATCTCTACATGGTCTGCCGGGTCGAAGCCTCTCTTTCTTGCAGATTCGGCTATTTCGTAAATTATTTTTACGTTCTTATTTAGATCTTCAAAGTATTCTTCCATTGTTTGATTAAATCTCTAATTGAATCCTAATCAAAAGATAGTGCAAAGGTTAAGTTGTTAGAGGGGATATTATAAAAAGTAAAGCGAACAGAAGTTGTTCCAAAATTTAATCGGTTATAACTTTGTATTGGATTAGATTTTATCGGGATATAAATTAATTCTTTAAATAGAATAAAGAAGAGATTGATAACATACATTAAAATAGTAAAAACTATATAAGAATCACTCTTCTGGCTCTTTTTTGCTTTTTTTCTATCCAAACTTTCCCCTCTTTATACTCTACAGACAAAATAAAGAAATATTTTAGGCATTATTAAATACTTATAGGGTATATAATATACTTACAAGTGGACTTTTATAGGGATTATAACCGTATGGATGCCTAACCATTGTAGCCTGCGCTGTATTGCTACAGGTGTTTCATTATGAAGCATCTTGTGTATCATTCCTTCATGCTCAAAGATAGGTTTTCCTGCGAAGAAAGTCACCCTTTTAAATTTTATAGCCAAAGACGAGCAGAGATGGCTTGCCGTATCAACAACATCTGTCCCTATGTCCATCCTGTAGTCCGCAGGTATGCCTACGCCACGTGCCAGTTTTACATACTTCTCAAGCGATCTCTTAGTGTCCTCTTTCAGGTTTTCAATCTCATGCTGCCCCTTGAATACTCCCGAGTTTATCTCTGCAACAGATACGAATATTATGTTCTTGTAAAGCCCTTGGAAGTTTTTGAGTATAGAGAACATAGTGATTACTCCGAACCCGTTATAATCATGGACTAAGAGCACCGCAGTTTTTTCCTTAGGGTCGACTTCTTTAGTGTTCGGGAAGTCTTGTTTGCGGATGTTTAACAGAGCGGTGTCTAGGCTGTCGATTGCTCGCTTCACTTTTTGATAATGAGAATGGACTACATAACACATCGCTATTACACACGAGGTTATTAAAAGCGTAAGCCATCCGCCTTCCCAAAACTTCTCATAAATAGTTATCACCAAGATTACAAGGCATACTAAAATCCCTACTGTAAATATTATAATATTCTTTTTCCAATGCGCATATCTTTTTTTATGAGTCAAGAAGAATCTTATCATCCCTACTTGTGAAAGTAAGAACGTTAGGAATACATTGATAGCATACATAACTACTAAAGCGGATACTGAACCGTTGGTATATACCAAGAGCAACAGTGCTGATATCCCCATCAGTAATACCCCGTTCTGCATGGTGAGCCTTTCTGAAAGCGAAGAGAATCTTTTCGGGAACCATGAGTCAACAGCCATATTTGCCATTACCCCAGGTCCGCCTGTGAATCCTGTTTGCGCACCAACAAACAGCAAAGCTCCTTCTGAGAGTATTGTTATTAATGCTATCCAGTGTCCCCAGCCCCAGCTGCCGAACACTGCGTTTGCAAGGACGGCATTAAGGGTTCTACCTTCAACAGGGTTAACATTATATAGTACATACAAGAGGAGTAATCCTCCTGCAGTGATTGCTAACGAAACTGCCATGTATACCATGGTCTTCTTTCCTGTACGTACCTTAGGTTCACGCATTATCTGCAAACCGTTTGATACTGCTTCGAGACCCGTATACGTACCCCCCCCTAATGAGAATGCCCTGAAGAATATGGCAAGAATGCC
>VGLX01000041.1 GCA_016866645.1 Candidatus Woesearchaeota archaeon
ATGGAGAATACTCGAAAAAATCATAGGATGCCTAAGAACCGACCAAGGACAACGAACAACAGAAACCATGCTAAGCCTGTTCAGCACATGGGACCTCAGAAAAATCAACTCCTACCACCAACTAAAATCCATCCTCTAAGCTTAATACATACCGGATAGGGAAAGGATTAAATACGAAGAGAACGCATTATTAACAGGAGGTAAAAAGAGTGTAGAAAATTTCAAGAAGTAACGACAATCTATTACAAAATATTCTATCATTAAAGAGTGGCGCAAATGATAATAATCAAGGTTAAGGATTATTCTGAGCTTAGCAGGAAAGCCGCCAGCCTAGTGGCTGAAGAGCTGGCCAAGAAACCAGACTTAGCCTTATGCCTGCCTACAGGGGCTACGCCTTTAGGCATGTATGAACAATTAACTGATAAAAACCTTGATTTTTCTAAAGCAACCATGTTCCTGCTTGATGAGTACGCAGGATTAGGTGTTGATGATGAGGAGAGCTTCGCTTGTTACATGTGCTTGAACTTCTTAGACCTGGTGAACTTCAGGAAAGAGAACGTTTTCATGTTTAACGGCAAAGCAGCAGACTTAGACAAAGAATGCGAGGACTACGAGAAGAAGATAGAAGAGAAAAAAATAGACTTAGCGATATTAGGCATAGGCAAGAACGGCCATGTGGGCTTCAATGAGCCGGGCAGTTCGTTCTCATCACAGACAAGGGTTGTAAGCTTGTCAGAGCAGACTAGGGAATCTAATGCTAAGTACTTCGAAAAAGGCGAAGTGCCGTCTAAAGCGTTGACAGTAGGCTTGAAAACGATAATGGGCGCTAAGAAGATAATACTGCTTGCTTCTGGAGCTGAGAAAGCAGAGGTCATAAAACAGCTGGTTGAAGGCGAGATAAGCTATCAGCTGCCTGCTTCGGTGATAAATACCCATAAAGATGCCGTTTTAGTAGTGGACCGCGCAGCTTCAAAGCTATTGAAATGATAAGGTATATATAGTTTATATGCCTATTAGTATTAGTCTTTCACCCAAAAAAGATGGTGGCCAAAAACTTACTCAAAAAAACTCTGATAGGCATAGTTCTCTCTGCAAGTATGGCCCTATGTTTCAACCCTTCCAGGGCTAATGAGCAAAACATTCCAGCAGCGATTTATGAACAAACCGAGTACGGGAGCTTCCAAAAGGATCCTCAAGCTTTGAGATGCGCTCTAGAGGACATACTGAACAAGGAGCCTAACCTTCGAGAGTACATGCCTCTGATAGAAGCTGCCTGCAAGAAATACGAGAACATCTACAAAGTAGACCCGTTATTAGTGGTTGCTCTGTTAAAGGCTGAGACTTACAAGTTTGACAAGTATGCTATATCCTCAGCAGCAGCCGCTGGATTAGCCCAGATCATTCCTGAGACAGCAGCGCTTTACGGCATCAAGGCTTACAATCCTGAATATCTTAAGCAGGCTAGGGAGGACAGGCGCACTGCTCTGAGCTATTACAACAAGCTCAACCAAGAGCTGAACAACCCTGGGAAAGGCGAGAAGTATATCATACAGAAAGGCGATACGCTAAGCAGCATAGCCAAGAGCAAGGACCGGACAATAGACGAGTTACTAGACGCTAACCCTAAGCTCAAGGACAATCCTAACCTTTTAATGGAGAATGATGAGATAACCATACCTTATGATGAGGAAGAGTCGATAAAACGTATGATCGAATACAAGAAGCAGTACCAGCACTACAACAAGAAATCTCAAGACGCTTTCAAGAGATACAAGCAAGAGCTTATAGCGTTAACCCAAGGCAAGACTGATGAGGAGCTGAAAGAGATTGACGGAAGGCTGGTGCCCGAGATAGCGATAGACTTCTGCGTCAAGCACCTAGCAGATCTGATGAAAGCCCGTAACGGTGACATAAGGGAGGCCATCTCAGCTTACAACGCTGGGCTGAGGGCAGTGGACGTTTACGGCGGCATCCCGCCATACGATGAGACCGTGAAATACCAGAACAAGATAATTAACTATTACCGAGACTATCTTGCGTTGCTGAAAAAGTGAGATTTTAATAAACCCATTTTTTTTAGGAATATCTTATACAGTCATGTCTTCACTTGTCTGAACTACTGTTTTGTTCTTAGAAACCGCTTGTTTGAGCTTGGCTACTTCTTCCTGCGCTGCTTGGACTACTCCTGCAGCGTCGAGCTTGCCTGTCTTGATGAAGAACCTGTGCAGTACCAATCCTCCGTTCTTCATAACAAGGTCTGACATTACTTCCAAGGACTTTCCAGGGTTGCCTCCGCATGTCACGAAAAGCACGACTTGCTTGTTCTTCAAGTCTAACCTTTTTATCAGAGTTGTTACTGGAGTCGCTGGCTTCATGACCCAGACTGGTCCGCCTATGAATATTGAGCCGTAATTGTTGATGTCAGATTTTATGCCCTCTATGTCCGCTTCTGCACCGAAAATCGTGTCCTTGCCAGCCTTGATGTACCCTATTACCCCTGAACGGTCAGCCCTATCCTTGACCTCTTCGATGTCAGACTTAGTAGACTTATGAATGACCTCCGCTACGTTGGCAGTATTCCCAGTCCTGGAATAATAAAGTATTAAGGATTTCATCAATCATCACCAGTCCTTTTTCAATAGATTATAGCGCAAGAGCAATTTTTAAATATTTCCTTCGCCTTATTAAGTGGATGAAAAATCAGGAGATCGCCCAGATTTTTTACAACATAGCAGATATCCTTGAGATGAATAACGTTGCTTGGAAGCCTATCGCTTACAGGAAAGCTGCACGCGCCTTAGAATCATTATCCGAACCTATTGAGGATGTGTACAAAAAAGGCGGTATCAAGTCTTTGGAGGAGATCCCAGGAATCGGTGAAGGACTAGCTAAAAAAATTGAGCAGTACTTGAACACCGGAAAGATCGACGAATATGAGCGGCTGAAAAAAAGCGTACCTCCAGGCATTCTGAAAATCATGCAAATCCAGGGCATAGGCCCTAAAAAAGCCAAGAAGCTGTACAAAGACTTAGGGATAAAAAATGTTAACGACCTCGAAAATGCTGCGAAGCGTCACAAGATACAAACGTTAGAGACTTTTAAGGAAAAAACTGAAGAGAACATACTCAAGGGCATAGAGCTCTTAAGGCAGAAGACTGACAGGATGCTTTTAGGCTCTGCTCTGCCGCAAGCCGAAGAAATAGTAAGCATCCTTCAGAAGATAAGCGGAGTCGAAAAGGTGCAAGCTGCTGGAAGCCTCAGGCGAATGAGAGAGACAGTAGGCGACTTGGACATCCTAGTTGCGTCAAAGAATTCTAAGCCTGTGATGGAAGCTTTCACTAAGATGACCTCGGTGAAAAGAGTGCTAGCCGAAGGCGAGACGAAATCAGCAGTCATACTAAAGACTGGCTTACAGGTCGATGTAAGGGTAGTTGAGCCTTCAAGCTTCGGCTCGGCCCTGCAGTACTTCACAGGCAACAAGGACCATAACATAAATCTCAGGGCGATAGCCATCAAGAAAGGCTTCAAGCTCTCAGAGTATGGCTTGTTCACTAAGAAAGATGACAAGCTTGTCGCTGGAAGGACTGAAGAAGAGGTCTACAAGAGGTTAGGGCTTAGCTACATCGAGCCCGAGCTGAGAGAGAACACCGGAGAGATAGAAGCTGCTATGAATGGCAAGCTTCCGAAACTTGTAACTGCAGGTGACATCAAAGGCGACTTGCACGTGCACAGCGACTATACTACAGACGCGCACAACACCCTCAAAGAGATGGCAGAAGCCGCTAAAAAGATAGGTCATGAGTATATTGCGATGACGAACCATTCGGGCTCAGAAAAGTTCATCCACGGCTTAGACGAGCGGAGGCTCATGAAAAGCCTGAAAGAGATTGAGAAAGTAAGCAAAGAGACAGGCATTAAG
Organism: Candidatus Woesearchaeota archaeon; assembly: GCA_016866645.1. Classification (GTDB taxonomy): domain Archaea; phylum Nanobdellota; class Nanobdellia; order SCGC-AAA011-G17; family VGLX01; genus VGLX01. The sequence goes on from VGLX01000041.1 coordinate 3,920, forward strand.
ATACTTACAGGCACGGAAGTCGACATTAAAACCGACGGAAGCATGGACTACAGTGATGAGATACTGTCACAGCTAGACATCGTTATCGCCTCCGTGCATAAGAAGTTCAAGATGGGCAAGCAAGACATGACAGAGAGAATGCTAAAAGCTGTAAGCAATGACAACGTCGACATCATAGGCCACCTGACAGGCAGGCTTATAGGCCAGAGGGAAGCGTATGAGCTCGACTTTGATAAGATATTCCAAGCGTGTAATGATAGTAAGACTGTCCTGGAGATCAATGCCAATCCAGAAAGGTTAGACCTCAACGGGGCATTGGTTAAGGAAGCTAAAGGCTATGGGATAAAGTTCGCTATAAGCACTGACGCGCACAGCACAGCCCACCTTAATGCTATGAAACTAGGCGTGGCTATGGCCCGGCGCGGATGGTGCGAAAAGGAAAGCATAATAAACACGTACTCACTAAAAGGATTGGTAAAGAACATCAAGGGAGGTGGGAAGTATTAAAAAAACCAGCAAAAAGAGCACTTGCGTTTACTACTGCGACAACAACTGCTTGATAATCAAGACAAAGATACCTACCAAGCAAGTGATTGAATACTGCAAGGGCTTGTACAAGAGTTGTAAACACTATAAGAAAGAGATCTAAGTTTTATGGCGCTTATCCCAGTAGTCTTCTATAGCTTTAGTTAGGTTGTCAAGCTGGTATATCCTTTTCTTACAAAACTCTAAGCTATGCTCCTCTAGTCTTGTCTGTTTCTTGGGGTGCGTGTAGTTGACTTCGACGCTTAACAATTTTTTCTTGTCGACCATCATGTCGATAATAGGCAGGAAGAATATGTCCCACTTGTCGCCGTACTCGCTTTTGTAGTTCAAGAAGTAGTCTGATAGTTCTCGTTTCCAGGTCCTGGGTCCGAACCACATGTCAAAATCATGTCCTGTTAGTGTTTTCCAGAACAAGTTGCCGAAATGCTCAGCGTACTGCTGCGCGACAGGATAAGACTTTAATGATTTCCTTTTTGGTATGACTATGTCTGCCCTGTTTTCAAGTATCGGCTCTGCTGTTTTAGAAACATCTTTGATGAAGCTTTGTTTCTCCGGCTCAGTCCATGTTATGATTTCTTTTTTTGTGTCTAATGCTTCTTGGATTGCTTGCCTTTTTGCGTTGCCCATTCCTTTTTCTTTTTGGTTGCTTACTTTTGCGCCGTATCTCTCGAATTCTTTCAGCAGCTTGTCATGAGAGCCGCAGTCTACTATTATTGTTTCATAGCCTAAGCTTGTTGATTGTCTTATGGTGTTTTTTGCGATTTCCGAACGTAAGATGTCGCTTTCTAAATCGGGATTGTAAAGTGTAGAAGTGGCTATGACTATTTTATCTGATAAGCTTCTCGATTGTGAAACGTTTTTCAGGGTCATTGTTCAGTTAGGCTGTGATTGATCATCTTCTTTAAGCTGCACGGGAGTCGGCCGGTAAAAGCTTGCCAAGTATATCAGGAACGGGACAATTTTTCTCATGTCTATCCTTTCGTGGCAGCTGTGGGAGCAACCGCACTGCTTGTCTACAGCCTCGCCTGAGCATACGCATTTGCCGTCGATTATCGGCTTCCCGCTCTGCTTGCAAAGCCTTACGTTCTCGTTAGTGATATCGTCGATGTTCATTTTTTACCTCTCAAAACTTTTTCGTAAGCATCCATCCTTTCTCGTCTGGCGTGTATTCTCTCACTTTCTTTTCTGATTTTAACCCGTAGGTCATACTATATAACAGTTTTTTAGCTTTTCTTAAATTCGGGTTTTTAAGATAAACCTTTACAGGCCGGGTGTGTGCTGCTCCATGGATGCATGCTAAGCTTTTAACGTCATTAATTTCTGAGCTTATCTTTGTTATGCCTTCTGCTATCATCACGTTCCTGTAATCAGTCTCTCCGTAAAACAGGATATCATAATAATTATTAGGGTCTGGATCTGTTCCTTTTGTCGCCGCAAGAATGCCTGAAGGTATATAACGAACCACTCCTCCGAAAAGGTTTCCTAAAAAAAAGTATAGTCCTAGGGGGAGTGCATACGTTTGACCTGTAAGAATAGATGATACTGCTAATCCTAATCCTGATCCTCCTTGAATTTTATCAATCTTTTGTGTGAACTTGTTCATAGGGTCTGCATGATATACCCTCTTCTTCTGCGAGTATGCTATGTTGCCCACTTGGTCGAAGAATCCGTCTGGGAAATAAGGCTCGCACTCCAGCACTAAAGCATCCGCTTGTCTTATCTTCTCTTCTAAGAATTCTCTGTGTTGAAAGAAGAAACTCGGATCATGAGAGACGCCAATTATGCTCACGTTTGTAGAATTAATCCTTTCTTCCAACACTTTACAGGGGTAATCTTTTGGTTTCATTTTGTCACCTGTTTTAATATTTTTTTATATACCTCAAATGGTTTTTTTCCTCCCCTATTTTTTATTAGTAACGATAATATTGGTTCTTTGTTCCCAGTTTTTTGGATATATCTGTAAATCTTTTCTCCTAAATCATAGCCTATTTCATGCCATGTTCTTCGGTCTAAGTCTAAGTCTCCCTGATAAAAATCCTTTAATTTCTTCCATTCTTTTCGCTCTATGCTTTCTTTAAGCCCTTCATGTTTTATCCTAATAGGCGTTCTTCTTGGAGTTACAATTTTTGATCCATAATACCCCAATGCCTCTATCAATACATTATCGTAGAAACGGTTTCTGTACTTTACAGGGCAATCGTATTCTAGAATTCTTGTTGGCGTGCCACTGACGATATCGACTATATGCGTAAATTCTTCATCTAATCTTTCTAACTTACTTTTGTCTTTGATTTTTATTGTAAGGCCGGTTTCGTCTTGTATTACTGCCGCTGTGCCTATGCCCCTTAAGTACTTAGGATCTTCTTCTATTTTGGGCATTTTAATTGGTTTTAAGTTTAAGTAAGATTCTATTGTCCTGAGTATCTTTTTCGGGTTCATATTACCTTTTTTATTGGTTTTTTACTATATAAACCTTTCTATTATTTACTACTTAATGATAGTAACAAACTATAGTTTGCGGATAGTTTCAAACAGAATAGCAACTTAAGGCAGATATTTAAACCACCTAACCTCAGTAAAGAACATGAACCGAATAGGAGGACAATAAGATGAAAGCAAAGACAATAATCGTGATACTCGCACTGTTAGCAATAGTGGGAGCGTTCTATTATACGGGCCACAAGACGATAGACCCTATAATCCCAGAGAAAGGGGAGGACTTGGCGCTGAAGACATTCGCAAGCGAAGACGATCTGAAAACCTTCCTGAAGAGCGCACAATCGCAAGGCCGTGGCTATATGATGTATGACGCGATGGGTGGACCAGAAATGATGGTAGCCAAAGCGTCAGCAGAATCTGCGCCGACATCAGCCGGAGCCGGAAGCTACTCAACAACCAACATACAAGTTGAAGGTGTTGACGAGGCGGACATAATAAAGAACGACAACAAGTATATCTACGCGGTTTCTGGAAAAAAAGTCGTAATAGTCGACGCTTACCCTGCAGAGCAGGCAGAGATACTATCAACTATAAAATTAGACGACACGCCAAGTGACATATTCATCAACAAGGACAAGCTGGTAGTGATGGGTAACAAGCAAACATCCTATGATGCAAGAAAGTATATCGATGAAGTGCCAGCGGCCCCTACAGCTAAGATGATACGGGCACCAGACTATTACCCGAGATACCAGCAGAGGACGTTCATAAACGTATATGATATCTCGGACAGGAAAAAACCTGAGCTGGTAGACGAGGTAGAAGTCAAAGGGTATTATTACAACTCCAGGATGGTCGGCGATTACGTATATGTTATAGCAAATGACCAGGCGTATTATTATGAAGGGCGGCCGGTCCCTATGCCATTAATAGTTAGGGGTGGAACTGAAAAAACGCTGCTCCCTACAGACATAATGTACTGCCCGATACCTAGCACGTCTTACTCTTACACCAACATACTTTCTGTCAACACCCAGAACAAGAATGAAGATGTGGGCCATAAGGTAATATTGACTGGGGCGTCTCAGAACATGTACATGTCCTTAGGCAACATCTACCTGACAACAATGAAGGGGAGGACATGGATAGAATACAGGAAAGCATTGTTAGATGAGGTAATGCTGCCTGCTCTACCGAGCAGCGTTGTGGAGAAGGTGAAAGCCGTACAGGAAGATGACGATTACGCCAGATGGGGACAGATAGATGAGATAACACAAACATACTTCGAAAGCCTGCCTAATGAGGAAAGTGTCAAGTTCACAAAAGAGATTGAGCCGAAGACCCAAGACTTCGAGAGGAGATGGAGGAAACAGTCTGAAAAGACAGTCATACATAGGATAGCGGTAAAGACGGCAAGATAGACTACG
>VGLX01000042.1 GCA_016866645.1 Candidatus Woesearchaeota archaeon
GGCCAAGAAGAACGGAATATACCGATTCGAAGACTTGTACATGATGCAAGGGGTCCCACCACCGAAGCCATCAGCCCAATACGCTTTCCAAACACTAGACGAGCTATTAGAAAGAGACAAGAAAAGAGAAGAAGACGGATTCCCAACCAAGATAAAGCTCGGCAAGATAGTCAAACCAGGCAAAGGCAAGAAGGGAAAAATAGTCGTAGTCCCTACCACGACGGAAGACAAGTTCGTACATGACGACAGGTTCGGACTTGGGGGAATGGGGGACGGTGAAGGCGGAACAGGTGAAGGAGAAGAAGGAGACGTAATCGCTGAACAACCACTTGACGGAGAAGGAGAAGAAGGCGGAGAAGGTGCAGGAGACGGCGACGGAGGAGACCACGAGATAGAGTCAAAAGCCTACGAGCTTGGAAGAATACTCACAGAACGGTTCGAACTGCCAAACCTTAAAGAGAAAGGCAAGAAAAAAGCAGTAAAACAATACACGTATGACCTAACAGACAAGCACAGGGGCCATGGACAGATACTAGACAAGAAGGCTACGTTGCAGAAGATTATAGAAACAAACATGGGCCTGGGCAACATCAAAGGCGACGAAGAGGAGATAGACACTACAAGTTTGGTGGTCGGTCCTAGAGATAAGATTTACAGGATACTTTCCAGAGAAACAGAATATCAGTCAGAAGCGGTAGTATTCCTACTTAGAGACTACTCCGGGTCTATGTGGGGAAAACCCACAGAAGTCGTATGCACCCAGCACTTGTTCATCTATGCTTGGCTGTTATACCAATATCAAAAACTTGTGACCCCAAGATTTGTAGTGCATGACACAAAAGCTAAAGAGGTACCAGACTTCCACACTTATTATACTCTCCTAGTCGCTGGAGGGACAGACGTCCATACTGCGTTCAAAAAAGTAAACGAGATAGTCGAAAAAGAAAACTTAGCAAGGGACTATAACATATATGTCTTCTATGGAGGAGACGGACAAGATTGGGATGAATCTGGCGGAAAAACTATAGAAGAGCTCGAGAAGATAATGAGATATGCCAACAGGGTAGGGATAACCGTAGCAGGATACTCATCTTACAAGAGCGGATTAGAGCGATATATCGAAAGGTCAGGGCTGCTTGACAAACATCCTCACTTATTTAAAATGAACTCAATAACAGCAGAATCAGCCACTGAAGAGAGAATAATAGAAAGCATAATAGACCTGATATCGTGATAAAAAATGGAATTAATCAACCAACACACAAAAAAATTGATGGAAGACTGCAAAGTAAAAGCAAGGGAAGCAGGCTTAAAATTCGACAAAGAAACATTAGAATACATCGTGACAAACAGAGACCTGCTTGAGCTTTCCCCGAAAATCATGATACCCACGTTGTATGACTACTGGGTACACGACGTTTATGTGCTTCAAGAGAAAGGCAAATATGAAATCTTCCCACACAACCCGTACGAGACTGTAATCAACACTAGGCCGGCTATATCGTTCTACAACGATAATAACCCTGACTGGCTTAACGTCATGATATTTTACCACGTAATAGGCCATATAGACTTCTTCCAGAACAACAAGTTTTACAGAGGCACTTGGAAGGATGATTTCACTGGAAAAGCTTTGGCAGACAAAAGGTTAATGGCCAAGATGAGAATAGACCATGGAAGATGGGTGGATTATTTGATAGAATTCTCGAGAGGGATAGACAACCTCGTAGGGTTCCACAACGAACTAGCAAACTCTGATGAAGAAAGAGTATCGACAGAGTCAAAAAAAGTAGACTTCTACTTTGATGTGTTCTTGCAGAACATAAAGAAAGTCAGCATGACACAATACCTGAAAGAGATGGAAAGGTATAATGAAACACTAAAAAAATTCCCGGATGTTGGAGAAACGCTTTTTTTCTCAAATGTGATAAAAGAGCACCCAGAATTTGACTCTTTATTCGAGAAGCATGTCAAAGACCCTAAGACTACTAAACAAGACCTGGTACAATACTTGGATGAGCACTCAGAATTCCTTAACAAGGACAAAAACAAGTGGATGAAATTAGTCATGGACGTAGTAAGGGACACATCATTATACTTCCAACCCCAATTAAGAGACCATATCATGAACGAAGGATGGGCGAGCTACTGGCATGACAAGCTGTTCATGCAAGACGAAGCGATGAAAACACATGAGATAGACTTCTCAATAGTCAACTCGAAAGTGATGTCAATACCTTTCGTAGGGCTAAACCCTTATGCGATAGGATGGAGGCTGTGGATGCACATAGAGGAACAGCAGAACAAGGGAAAATACTCCTATGAATACCAGAAAATAACTGACGCTAAAGAAAGAAAAGCCTATGACAAAAAAGTGGGCGGTGGAAAAGAGCTGATATTCAGGCTTAGAGAAGACCTTAATGACTTCATGTTCGTAAACTCATTCATAGATCAGGAGTTCATGGACAAGCACAACCTTTTCGTAGTCGGACAGAGGATAAACATGCGTAAAGGCGTGATGGAGTATTATATCCGGAGCAAAAAAGCAGAAGATTACAAGAAGATGATGGTTAACAAGATGTACCATCCGCCGCACATAAAAGTTAACAGCTCCAAGGCCAAAGAAGGAGAACTCTACTTAGACCACATTTTTGAGGATAAGCCACTGTACAAGCAGTTCATACCGATGACTATGATGGGATTAGAATACTTATGGGGCAACACAATCAAGCTAGAGACTAGCGAAATAGACCAGAAAGAGATGCAAAGGTTGCAAAGGGAAGCTCAAGAAATTTTATACAGCACAGGAATGCTTGACATCGATGAGTTCCTAAGCAAACAAAAGATGAAATACAGGCGAGTGCTCTACACGATGAAAGACAAAGACTTATCCAAAGAGTATATAGATGAGGAGGCTAAGAAGGATCAATATGTCTTCCGCTGGTAAAGCAATAGAAAAATTGAGCAAAAAACTGTACGAGAAAGAACACCCGGTATTGTCATTCGAAGAGTTCGTAGACAAAGTCTCAGAAAACCCCTCACCTGTTTTTAGGAATACTTTCCACTTATTCTACGATTTCATACACCATTATATCAAAGAAGGAATCCAAGAATATCCTGACGACCCTGAAAATATAAACTATGTGAAATACGACGCTGACAAGCTCCTTGTAGAAGGGGCAGACAACCCATTCTTTGCGGACAGGCTTTTCGCGAACAAGCTAATGAAAGTAATCGCATCTTTCAAAAGGGGTATGCCCCAGAATAAGATATACCTTTTCGAAGGTCCGCATGGCAGCGGGAAGAGCACATTCTTAAACAATATGCTGGCAAAGTTTGAAGAATACACTGATGGGCCTGAAGGGATGACTTACGAAATTGTTTGGAGGCTGGATAAGAAACGCTTGGGAGAAAATCCCGGCAAGAGAGAGCTAGAAGGCTTATTGTTGCACGAATACGAAGCGGCTAAGCTTGGCGGGTGCAAGCATAAAGAAGAAACTGAAAATAACGGTAACGGCCATAATGGGAATAAGCTTTTAGTATCAGGTTTCCTGGAAGTACCATGCCCGAGCCATGATCATCCGTTACTTATGATACCTAAAGAGTACAGGAAGGAGTTCTTAGAAGACATAATCAAAGACAAGAAGTTCAAAGAGCAGCTATTCACAGTTAAGGAATACGAGTGGATTTTCAAACGCAACCCTTGCACGATATGCACATCACTATACCAGGCAGTACTCGAAAGATTAGGCTCTCCTGAAGAAGTTTTCAAAATGATATTCGCTAAGAAATACAACTTCAACAAAAGGCTGGGGGAAGGCATAGGCGTTTTCAACGCTGGCGACTCGGTTCACCCTAACAATGTGTTAACGAACGAAGTTATCCACCAGCAGCTGGGAAAGCTTTTCGGAGACAGCAACAAGATACAGTACCTATTCTCAAGATTCGCAAAGACAAACAACGGGATATACGCGCTAATGGACATAAAAAACCATAACGTTGAGAGGCTTAAACGCCTGCACGGCATAATAAGCGAAGGAGTACACAAAGTAGACGACTTAGAAGAAAGCGTGAACTCCCTGTTCATAGCAGTGATAAACCCTGAAGACAAGACCGAATTAGAGAGCGACAAGATGAAAGCCTTCTCAGACAGGCTGCACTACATAAGGCTGCCATACGTCCGGGACTATAACACGGAAGTGGAAATTTATAAAAGCGTATTCGGAAAACAGATTGATCAAAAGTTCTTGCCGAGGGTTTTACGCAACTTCGCTAAAGCGGTCGTAGCCTCAAGATTGGGCCGCAGGTCCCAAACCATATCTGAATGGATAAGCAACCCGTTTGCTTACAGCAAGTACTGCGATGAAAGCATGCTATTGCTTAAGATGGATATCTACACAGGCTTGATACCTCAATGGCTTTCTGAAGAGCATAAAAAAAGATTCACAGCCAGGTTAAGGAAAAAACTGATACTTGAAGAATCAGAGCAAGAGGGATTTGAAGGATTTTCTGGAAGGGAAGCGATAGCGATGTTCAGCGAGTTTTACTCGACGTTCAGCAAGAAAACTGATTTGATAAACATGGCGGATGTTATGACTTTCTTCAGCAAAGAAAACATTTCTAGAAAAATACCTGCAGACTTTTTGCGGTCGCTAAAAGACCTATACGATTATACTACCTTACAAGAGATAAAAGAAGCGTTATATTATTACAACGAGAAGAAAATATCAAGTGACATACAGAACTACCTCTTTGCGATAAACTTTGACGGTGAAAAATCAAACAAGGTAAAATGCGTCTACACAGGGGAGATGCTGGAAATAAACGATGATTTCTTCAAAAACCTTGAGCTGAGGATACTCGGCACTACCGCTAGCTACCAGTCAAGACAATCATTCAGGGAATACACGCAAAAAGAGTACGCTTCAAAAACCCTAACTCAAGAGATGCAAGTGGAAGGGAAGAAACTGACTGAAACGGAGCTTTACAACAACTTATTCACCAAATATACTTACAATCTCAAAGAAAACGTACTAGACCCTGTAAAAGAGAATGACAACTTCAGGAATGCTATAAAAAGTTACGGCACTAAAGATTTTGACACTTATGATAAGCGAATCAAAGAAGACGTAGTATATCTCATGAAAAACTTAGTGAAAAAATTCGGATACACCGAAGAAGGAGCAAGGCAGGTATGTATCTACGTCATAGACAATCATATAATCAGAAGATTCTAAAAAGAGAGGTGTGAAAGCTTGTTAAACATTCATACGAGCAAGCGTCCAACATATCCATGATGAGGCCAAACATAACCCAAGAGGTCAGGAGTTACCTTTCAAAGGACCCTTCTATACAGAGAGATTTGCGCAGAGGACTTCTAAACATGAGGGCTCTAGCCAAGCATATAATCCGAGATAAAGGTTTAAGGGCGCCTATAGACGCGGTAATCAGCGCTATACGGCGCGCATCTTACGAGAAGAACCCGCAGCATAATGAGCATAATGTAGAAGAGCTATTTAAGTTTTCAAACATCACCACAAAAAACAGTATAGCCTGCCTTGTATTAAGGAATCAGTCGGATATCCAGAGGTACCTTTCTGAGATCACCAAGCTTACAGACTTTGAGAAGCGAGAGACCTTGAGGATGATCAAAGGCAAAAACAACCTAAAGGTCATAACCGATATGCACTGCTTGCCAAAAATAAAGGACATCTTCCCAAGCAGCACGCAGCTTGAGACTAAGGAAAAATTAGGTGAGATAAGGCTGAAAATAAGCTTGAAAGCTGATGAGACAAAAGGCGTGGTCGCGAGGATCACGAATGAGATGATGTTAAGGGATGTGAACATAAGCGAGATGATACTGTGCGTCCCAGAAGTCATATTATACGTTGATGAGAAAGACTTGCTAAGCGCGTATCAGGGCATGATGAGCCTCTGCCAAGGAAGCTGATCCGTACATGATTCTTAAACTATTGGGCATATTAGATATTTCAGCAGTAGCATGCTTGTTCCTTTTCAAATACGGATTAGTCCCTGAATTAGTCTTAATCGCCGCGGTGATATACCTGATGGCGAAAGGAATAATGTTTTTCAGGAACATAGTCAGCTTGCTAGACGTAGGCACGGCGATAGTGTTCGCACTTGCATTGCTAGGGGTGTACAATATCCTGACGTGGTTGGCTGTGCTGTGGGTTCTTCAGAAAGCGGTCTTTAGCTTACTTGGCTAAGTGAATTCTTAGGAAGAAAAATATGAAAATTATTCCTGCTCCGATTACTGACAAGAAGAATGCGAATGCAGGAGGCAAGAGCATCAGCAATAAGAATGATAGCAGTAAAAATGCTAGTCCGAAGATGTAAAGGTATAATGACCCGAAGAATATTTTCGCCCCATCAAGCTGTGACCAAGGGATCATATGGTACAAAGCGTATAAGCAGTTCATCATCACTAATTGGTCGAACATTCCTGACTTGTTGAAAGACTGCAGCACAAAAGCGAACAGCATATTCGCTGCCGGTCCTGCGAAAGCGATCCTTGCAATCTCTCGCTCTAAGACCTTCAGCTTCCATCTTCCGATACGTTTATACTCGCTCCCTTCTACCTCGATAGACTCTACTGCTGTGAAGAAAAACCTGCCGTTGCTTATGAAAGCAACCACTACTGAAAGTATCGAACCAAGAGGGATAGAGTGTATCTTTCCAGGCTTATCAGACAAGTGGGCTTTGGCATGTAGTCCGAAACGCTTTATGCCCCATAGCCTGTGGACAACGTCTGTCCCGTAACGCCTAGCCGCCCATTTATGTCCGAAATAATGGACGAGAACGACCAACACTACTCCAAGCGCTACCTGCAAGAAGTTCCTAAGCCAAGGCCCTAATTGGAAAACTGCCTGCTTATCATCAAAAGCGAATACGAAGGTCACTACCAGAACGGTAATTAAAAAATCTCTTAATTGGCTACCCATTTTCGAATCGTTCTTGTATTAAGCGTATGATCTCCTTTTCGTGGCCAGCTCCAACTATAGCCACTATCTTCTTATTAAGAGACATAAGCTTATATAAGCTTTTTGACATGAACACGTTCCTTTCTTCAACGAGAACCTTATAGAATGAAGGATAATCCTTTCGCACTTTTACCATCAGCTTTTCTATAACCTCTTCACTGGGCACTTTTCTAAGGTCGAAGTCTACTACCTGTTTTCTTTGAACAAAACCTTTCACGATATCCCATAAGAACCTTAACTTTTCTTTCCAGGTTAAGGTTTTGTTAAGCCTTCTGAGAGTTACCCGTATGTCCTGGTCTATCAATGCGATGTCTGCTTTCGCCTTTTTAGCGCTTTCCACCGCTTTCAGCATATCTGACCCGGGAGGAGTCCCTACTAACTCTCCAAGCTTCTTCTCCGCCCATGCCCCGATTAGATTGATTATGAACCCTTTGATGCCTAGCTCTTTAATATCCCTTAACCTGAGTTTCCTCTTTTCTCCTGATATTAATGACAAAAATCTCGGCTGGTCAAGCTCCAAGGCTACAATCTCGGGATTCTCTTCAGATATCGTCTTTTCTACCAGTTTTACACTTTCGATAGCGATATGGGAAGTTCCTATAATCGTCAGGTTTTGATACTTTCTCATTATCGGAATAAAATGATAATATTTAAATACTATAAAAGGTTTATCATCAAATACCAAAAAATAAAGGAGGGAAGAATATATGGCTCTTAAGATGAAACAAATAACTGACATTTATGACATGCATGTGTACACAGACCAAGGTGATTACTTCGGAGATATCGAAGAAAGCATAATCACCACAAACAAGGTGTTTGGCTGGAGGATAAAAGCCACTAAAAGCTCATTCCTGACCAAAGTGTTAGGTGGGGCAAAGGGAGTCATAGTTCCGCATCAACTGGTAAAAGCTGTAGGTGATATAATGATAATATCTAAACAAGCGATACCTAGTTATGAGGAAAAAGAAGAGGGGGAAGAATCATAAACCTTTTATATTAGATAAAACTTATAAAACATAAACAGGATGGCACCAAGCCCTTTAGGAGGAGCGATAGAATTCTTAAAAGAATTCGGTTTCTTTGACGTAGTCCTACCTTTCCTGCTCGTTTTTACTATAGTCTTCGCAGTCTTGGAGAAGACCAAGATATTCGGAGGCGGGAAAGAGTCAAAGAAGAACATCAACGCGATGATAGCGTTCGTGTTCGCGCTGTTTTTCGTTTCAGCCACAAACTTGGTAGCTGGAACGGTAGAGCTC
>VGLX01000043.1 GCA_016866645.1 Candidatus Woesearchaeota archaeon
AGTGATGCTGGTTGGCGGAGGTTTCTGAACTTTTTGTCTTACAAAGCGGAAGAGGCTGGTGGACGAATCGTAGAAGTTGACGCTAGAGGAACATCACAGTATTGCATCTGTGGAAACCTGGTTGAGAAAACGTTAGCAGTAAGAACTCATAAATGTGAAGAATGTGGTCGGATGATTGACAGGGATGTCATGTCAGCCATGATTATCAAAGCATCAGCTTTGGAAAATACCGCTGGGACCGCGGGAATCAACGCTTGCAGAGATGCTCCGTTGGGAACGTCTGTGAAGCAAGAATGGACTGGCAACGCCCAAAACTTGGGATAGCCAGATGCCCCATCCGCTCAGCGGTGGGGAGGTTCACTAGAAAAATTTATTATATGCACATATATCTTTGTTTGTAAAAACATGAGACTCATATCAGACCTTCACATCCACAGCAGGTTCTCAAGGGCTTGCAGCAAAGACTTGACGATACCTAACTTAGAAAAGTATGCTAAGATTAAGGGGCTTAACCTTCTAGGCACAGGAGATTTCACGCATCCTTTATGGATTAAAGAATTGAAGAATAATCTAGAAGAGGAGGGCAGCGGAGTTTTAAAAACAAAAACAGGTTTCAAATTCATCCTGCAGACAGAAATTTCTCTTATATATTCCCAAGGGGGAAAAGGCAGGAGGATACATAACCTAATACTCGCTCCGAATCTCGAAGTAGTGTCGCAGATAAGCGAAGCCTTAGGGAAAAGAGGGAGACTAGACTATGACGGCAGACCGATATTCAAAATACCCTGCCCCGAATTCGTTGAGATGATGATGAAAATCTCTAAAGATGTAGAAGTTATACCTGCGCATTGCTGGACACCGTGGTTCGCATTGTTCGGCTCTAACTCAGGTTTTGATTCTTTACAGGAATGCTTCCAAGACCAGACGAAGAATATCCATGCTATAGAAACCGGTCTAAGCTCAGATCCTCCGATGAACTGGAGGCTTTCACAATTAGATAAAATGTCTGTATTGAGTTTTTCTGATTCTCACAGCTTCTGGCCGTGGCGCTTAGGGAGGGAAGCTACTATATTTGACATTGACCTTTCCTACAAGAACATTCTGAAAGCAATAAGGACAAGAGAAGGATTATCAGCCACTGTAGAGGTCGACCCTAACTTTGGCAAGTACCACCTCACAGGGCATAGGGACTGTAACGTCAAGCTAAGTCCTAAAGAGTCTTTGAAGCATAAGAACATCTGCCCGAAATGCGGCAAGCCTTTGACAGTAGGTGTTTTACAACGGGTAGAAGAGCTTGCGGACAGGCCGGAAGGCTTCAAGCCGAAAGACGCTAAGCCGTTCCACTCAGTGATTCCGTTATCAGAAATCATCTCCACAATCCTAGGAAAAGCAGTATCCTCAAAAGCTGTTTCTGAGAGTTATGACAAGCTTATCAAGAACTTCGGCTCAGAGTTCAACATCTTATTAGATGTTCCGCTTGATGAACTGAGGAAGGTTGTTAACGAGAGGCTGGCAGATGCTATAATCCGCAACCGCAATCATGAGATAACAATCTCTGCAGGCTATGATGGTGTCTACGGCGAGCCAATCCTGGATAACAATTCTCCTGGAGTTGTTAAGAAACAGAAGAGCCTGCTAGAGTTCTAAAAAACGTTTTAATGGCGGGGTTTGTAGTCCTTGTGTCCGCCGATGTAATACTTGACCTTGTCTACCTTAACTTTCTTGGTTCCTGCAGGTATCAGCAGCTTGTATGCCTTCTCTACCTGGAACCCTTTGTAGAATTTGAAGTCTATGTGCAGAACCTTTTTCTTGATGTCATAATGGTGCTTCGTCACTTCGTCGCCTGTGCCGTAGAGGATGTACAGTTCCCATAAGCCGTCGTTGTCTTCCACTTCCCAAACGTTAACGTTCGCAGTATCTACGTACTTCTTGACGTCTTCAACGTTGACCAAGTCTGTGAGGTTTTTCTTGGGCATAAGCTCACTTCTAAAACATCATATCCTACTTAAGATAGTACGGACGTAGTTTAAAAAAGTATTTACCGTCTAAGAGCGGATTGTTCAGCACGTATCAGCATTTGTTGGTTGCGTTGCTTGTATGGAGGATGATGTTTTAGAATTCGGGGTGTGCGTTTTTTCCTGGATGATTGGCTTTATGGGTTCTGAAAAACCAAAACGTTTATTTAATCTGGGGCGCTTTGTTATTATCATGAACCGTAGAGGTATAGATGATAAGAATATTCTGGATAGGTTTTGTATAGATTTTTGTGGCGTAATTGAAAAACATTGTGAATATATTGTTGTTTCAGGCTTCGTGGTCATAGCTTCAGGCAGAACAAGAGGCACAGAGGATATAGACATTATCATCGAAAGAATAGGAAAAGACAGGTTTGTCAAGTTACATAACGCTTTAACTAAGAAAGGCTTTGTGTGTATACAGTCAGACGACCCTGAAGAGATCTACGGCTACGTGAAAGATAAGCTGAGCGTAAGATATACCTATGAGGATAAGCCTTTGCCAGAAATAGAGCTGAAAATGTCAAAAGACGAACTAGACGAGTACCAGCTTAAAACCAAAACGAAACTGCCACTGACAGGGCTTGACATATGGTTCAGCTCGGTAAACATGAACATAGCATTCAAAGAAGAACTCCTAAAAACAGACAAAGACATTGAAGATGCGAAATACTTAAGGACGGTCTACGATGAAGAGATAGACGAAAAAGAAATAAACAAGATTAAAGCTATGATAAGAAGGTACAGGCTATGAGAGACGCATCACACGAAGACCAGATCAGAAGATGGGCGTTATTCGTGAAGGACCATCCTGACAAGTGGAAACGGATACATACAGAGTTCATAAATGCACAATTCGAAAAAGCAGAACAGATATACCATAAACTCGCACAGACAAAAAAAGGTAAAGAGAAAATTATCAAAATATTCAACATAAGAAACACTAAAGGGTACCCTAGCCTGCTCTAGGCTGCTGATTCTTGCTCTTGGCTTGATGGCAGGCAGTTCTTAAAATCATAATACGTTTTTATTGCTAGTTTTCTTGCGGTTGCTACCATGCATTTCTTGGGGTGTTTGCCTGAGTCTCTTAGGCGGTGGAAGAATTCGGCGTATTTCGTTTTGTGTTTTATGTGGGGCAGTACCATGATGTAGAAGTGTTGTCTCAAGGTCGAGTTTCCTCTTTTGCTCAGTCGTCTCGTCTTGTTTATGCTTGTTCCTGAAGTGTTTTCCGTGACTGACAATCCACAGTAAGAAACGAAGTGTTTGTGGTCTGGGAACCTGCGGATGGTTCCGATTTCTCCGAGTATGGTGGCTAGTCCTACTGTGTCGTAGCCGAACTCGTCTAATAATTTGCAGTAAGGCGTCATCTTGAGATAAGTTTTCAAACCTTTTTTGATGTCATGCACCTGTGCGAGGTAGAAGAGTAGTGCTTTGATGGTCTGCTGGAAGGCTGTTACCGGGTAGTCTTTGACACCTACTGATGTTTGGGCTAGTTGTGTTATCTTTTCCAGGCTTCTTAGCTGGTATGAGTTTACTGTTTTGACGTTTTCTAAGAGGGCTTGGCGTAGCTCAGCATCAGAAGCTGCCATGATATCTTGCGGTCTCGGATACTTCAATAACAGGTTGAGCACTGATTTGCCCATCCTGGAATGTTTCAAAACTTTGTCAAGCTCCGGGAATATCACGGCTATGAAATCCCTTAACAAGCATTTGTACTTCACAAGCTGCCTGACAGTCTGCTTGTGGAGGGTGCACAAGTCCTTCAAGGCATTAGACCTTACAGGCTCTACTGTTTTCAAGCCGAACATCAGAGCCTTAGCCAAGAGCTTCGCGTCTACGCTATCATTTTTTATCGTTGGAGAGTGGAACTTGGCAAAGCTTTTCCAGCACTTGCTGCACTTGCAGCCCTAACAGAACCAGAAATCAGACCAGTCATAGGTGCTAAAATTGAACCTGCTGTTGCTAAACCTGTAATTGCTCCATGGGCTATAGCGCCTTTCAAATCTCCTGTAGCTTTATAATGAACATAACCATGTATTCCTCCCGCAAGAACACCTAGCCCGCCTGCGGTAGCAATTGGTACCCACGCAACTTCTCCATCGGGGTCCGTGTATTTATACGGATTGTTCAAGACGTATGGAGGTTTATTGGTTATATCGCTTGTATTGAGGGTGATGCTTGAGAATTGGAGGTGTGCGTTTTTTCCCGGATAAAGTTGTTAGAGGTATTAATCCGTTCTTATGCTAATTGGTAATGAAAACGTTTATATAATAGTGCTAATTACTAATTAGCATGGTAATGAAGGATGAGTTAAGAAGCATAGTGGCCCAGCAAAAAGCGGAAGGGTTCAGCATAGAAGGGACTGTGAGAAGAGATATCTTGGATGAAATACTCAAATGGCTCAAAGACAGCAGGGTGCTGATCCTTACAGGAGTTAGGCGCAGCGGCAAGTCGACTATACTCAAGCAGCTCATCCGCGAAACAAAAGACTACTGCTACGTCAACTTTGAGGATGAAAGGTTCATGGGCTTCAAAGCGCAGGATTTTGAGCAGCTTAACGAAACCCTGATAGAAATGTACGGAAACCCAAGAGTATATTTTTTTGATGAAGTGCAGAACATAGAAAGGTTCGAAGCTTTTGTAAGAAGGCTCCAGGACCAAGGCAAAAAAGTCGTCATCACCGGCTCGAATGCTTCGCTGCTCAGCAAAGAGTTAGGCACAAGGCTGACAGGGAGGTATAAGCCTTTCGAGATCTATCCCTTCTCGTTCAAGGAATACTTAAGCTTCAACAAGCTTGAGCCGCAAAAAGACTGGTCCCACATTACAGAAAAGAAAGTAACCCTGATAAGGATGCTAGATGATTACATTAAGAACGGGGGCATGCCAGAGTATCTCAAGAATAAAGACAAAGAATACGTGAAAACTGTCTACGAGAACATACTTTACCGGGATATAATAGCAAGATACAATATTCGAAGGCAAAAAATCCTGAAAGAACTTGTCAACATCCTAACAGCGAACACCTCAGCACCTTTCACTTACAACTCCCTTAAAACCTCTTTAGGGCTTGCGAACTCGATAACAGTAAAAGAATACATATCCTACCTCAACAACTCCTTCCTGTTCTTCGAATTACAAAAATTCGACTTCTCGATAAGAAAGCAGCTTAACTCCCCAAAAAAGGCTTACGTAATAGACCCAGCATTCAGCCACATCACAGGGTTCAACATCTCGGCCAACAAAGGACGGCTCCTCGAAAACGCAGTATTCCTAGAACTGAAAAGGAAGAACAAGGAAGTATACTACTACTCCGGCAAAGGCGAATGCGACTTCTTAATAAAAGAAGAGACAAAGATAAGCGAAGCCATACAAGTCTGCTACGCGCTAGACAAAAGCAACAAAGAGCGCGAAACCAGCGGCTTGAC
The DNA here is from genome assembly GCA_016866645.1 of Candidatus Woesearchaeota archaeon. Lineage (GTDB taxonomy): Archaea > Nanobdellota > Nanobdellia > SCGC-AAA011-G17 > VGLX01 > VGLX01. Next base: position 5,441 of record VGLX01000043.1, read on the forward strand.
TGAATGCATGGAAAAATTCAAGCTAAAGAAAGGGATCATAATAACACACGAACAGGAAGAAGAAATAAAAACAAAAGGAAAAACAATAAAACTCATCCCCGCCTTCAAATGGCTGCTTAAACTCTAAATAAGATGAGAGACGCATCACACGAAGACCCGATCAGAAGATGGGCGTTATTCGTGAAGGACCATCCTGGCAAGTGGAAACGGATACATACAGAGTTCATAAATGCACGATTCGAAAAAGCAGAACAGATATACCATAAACTCGCACAGACAAAAAAAGGCAAAGAGAAAATTATCAAAATATTCAACATAAGAAACACTAAAGGGTACCCTAGCCTGCTCTAAGCCGAACATTCTTCTTCATCGTCTATAACATCTCTAAGCGGATGATTAAAAACGTAATGCCAAAAAAAAGATTAAAAGAGAAAAAAGAAGAAGCCTTAATAGACTTCTGCGTTAATTTTCGTATGCGTTTTCGTTTGTTATCGTCACGCCTTTAGATATCGAAACCCGATAAGTGTAGTCGACTACTACATCAATAGGGTCGAGGTAAGCGTTTTCTTGTAATCCTTGTGTGTCTAAAGTGCAGTCTATTATTATTTTTTTACCTTCATAAAGCTTCACAGACCCTTTGTTGGTGTTTGCTAAATCTCCGCACTTAAATTTCAGCCTTTTTGCCTGATCTGTTACTTCAATGTCAACAAAGTCTTTTTCATTTCGGTCTTCTGTTTTTGAACCTCGTACGCATTTGTCGTTAAACGCACTGTACTTGTAGACATCGCCAGATTCTTTATTTTCTATTGTAAACTGTAAGTTTATACTGTTTTTTCCAGTCCTTCGTTCTGACATGCCCGTTATTTTTAATGGTGCTGCTGAATTTTCAAAATCCAAAGTAGGATTGTTTATTGCGCATCTCTCCCCTTCTTTGTACTGAGTCGTATCTTTTTTCAAGCATAGTGATGTAGCTGCTACTGTTCGATACTTATAGCATATATCTGCTTGTATATTCGTAGGGAAGTCTCTAGACAGGTCAAGTTTATACTTGGCGTTTCCAAAGTCAACTGAGTTTTCTCCTCCTGGGAATTGTTTGTCATCATCTTTCCTTTCTAGATTATAGTTGCTTTTTTTTGTTAACGCTGCCAAACTAAAGTCCTGCTGGTTTATCCCGCTTAAAGATGCTACTATACCCCCACTTTTTATAGTGTAGTCACCTTTATTTTTTACTTTTAAGGCTATTCCGAAATCATCCATTTCTGGAAATGTATCTGGTGGTGAGTCTTCTTCAAATTCGATAGCTAATCCGTCTGTTGTAGTTATCGATGTTGGAAATTTATCGGTTGTTTCTCCTGATGGGCATCCCGCGATTAGGAGCGTTACTATCAAAGCGGGTATTAAAAATTGTGTAAGTTTCATAAGGTTTTTCCCTCCTCAAACTCTTTTTTGGTTATATTAAAAAGCGTTAGTCCTCTTCTTCTGAGTCTGTGACATAAACCTTCATGCTGCTTATTTCGAAGCTTAGCTTAGGAACTATCTTAATGTAGTTAGTCCCTCTCTCCAAGTAGCTCGAAATCTTCCTCTCATATGAATCTTCTTGGGTGTCGAAGCTTACTTGGTACTCATTAATAGTCACGGCGGCTTTCTTCCTGTCTTCTTTGCTAGGGAACTTGAAGATTATGTAAGCGTCTTTATCTCCGTCTTCTCTGGTGGCTTCATAGTCTTCATCGCTTAGTTCAAAGTTGTATTGAGGGTAGTACTTGTCTCTGGTTTCTACGTTTATCTCTATGCCCTCGATAGTGTATTCGCCTTTGTTGATCTTGAACTCTAGCGAGTTCCTGCCCTCTGCGAAATAGTTCGAACTTAAAGTATGAACCTGCGTCCCTGCGTCGCAGAAAACCCTTTCTGTCAAAAGTTCTTTTCCGTTGAGGGTTATTGACAGGTCACCTTGTGCTTCAGGGTCTACCTTAGCGCAGTTGACAAAGTATGTCAGCGATGCTTTTTTCAATCCGGCTTTTTCTCCTGTTGTGAGCTGGAAAGTCCTTCCTTCGATGTTCTTCTCTGATTTCGCGCTTTGCTTGATAGCTACGGATGATAATGAGTATTTGTCTCCTGCGAAGTCTCCGCTTGACATCCCTATCGTTATAAGGTTAGTCTTCTTTGCCCTGTCTAATGGCAGGCTTATAGGAGAGTCTGATGAGCTTATCTCGCCTTCGAATACGGTGTACCCGTTGAACTGCACGTATATCATCCCTTCTCCGCTGTTGACAAAGAAGAATAACTGGAGCTTCTCTAACACTTCAGGATCGTCTATTTTGAATGTTAAAATTTCTTTCTTGTCTGAAAACCAGCTTTTAGACACTGTAATCTTAGTTGCTAATTCATTGACCGTGTCTTCTGTCTTGGCAAATAATGACACAGAATTTATGGGTATGTTCAGCTCGTTCTTCTCAGAGGTGTAGACCTGCCCTGGAGAAGTGTATAGAAGGTTTTGCTGACCTTCAGCTGTTTCTTCGCTGCTTGAGCTTGTCTCGTTCTTGATGTCTAGCAAGTCTTGCCTGTCTTTCTCTGGCAAGAGAAGTATGTAAACTAACATAAATAAAGCTAATACGAAAATAAATGTGGCTATGCCTGTTGCTTGTGCTTTTCTGGCTTTCATATGTAAAACGTATAATTTATTAATATATAAAGGTTTTCTTTATAAGTTCAAAAAATGAAAATTATAAGCTCAGATCTGGCTAAAGGCTTTTGTAAGGTAAAAATTGATAATTTGGATGACTTATGGGTATTAAG
>VGLX01000044.1 GCA_016866645.1 Candidatus Woesearchaeota archaeon
TAGTCTTCTATGTCTTTCAATCCCCCTTCTGTGACCATGAACGCAGCTTCTGCGTCTGGCAGGTGTGGGCTGTCTATGAGCTTAGCGACTCTGCTGCCTTTCTTGCCCTTCCTCAAATAAATCCTTGTGGTTGAGTTGTGGCCTACTATGTTTCCGCCTATCGCTTCTGTGGGGTCTCCGAAGAAAGTGTCTGGCTTGGCCATTACCTGGTTTGTCACGTAGACGCAAAGGTTATACTTTGTGGCTAGCTTCATCAGTGTGTGCATGTGTTTGTTCAGCTTCTGCTGCCTGTCTGCCAGCATGCCTCTTCCTGTGAAGTCTGCCCTGAAGTGCGACGTCAACGAGTCCACTATTAATAGTTTCACGTTGCCGTGCTTTGTTATCAGTTCTTCTGCCTTCTCCGCCAATAGCATCTGGTGGTCTGAGTTGAAGGCTCTTGCTACTTGTATGTTTTTCAGCACTTTCATAGGGTCTAATCCGAACCCATGGGCTATCTGCTGTATCCTTTCCGGCCTGAATGTTGATTCGCTGTCTATGAACACCGCTCTGCCGTCTAATCCTCCTTTTTCTTTTGGCATCTGGATGGATACTGCTAAGATGTGAGCCACCTGGCTTTTTCCGCTCCCAAATTGACCAAAAGTTTCTGAGATGCTTCCTGTCTCGAAGCCTCCGCCAATCATAGCATCCAAGGCCTTGCTTCCTGTCTTTATCTTCTCGATCTGTTCTCTCTTCTTTAGTATCTGGTCTCCTGATTCGAATCCCATGTCTAGGTGGTTCCTGCAGAAGTTGATTAGCTTCCTGGCGACTACTTCTCCTAAGCCTGATGCTTGGACTATCTCTCCAGGGCTCGCTACTGCTACGGAAATCAGGTTGTCGTATCCTGCTTCTTTGAGTTTTTCTGCTGTGGCTGCTCCTACGCCAGGCAAGTCATATAATGTTAGCTCTTTCTCCTCTTTTACCGCTTCTTTCTTTTCCTCTTTTACCGCCTCTTTTTTTTCTTCCTTACTCATCATCATCACCTTCTTCTTCTTTTAATAACAATTCTTCCTGCAGCTTGTTCAGTATTGCCATCAGCTTGGGTATGTCCTGCCTTCTGATGTTCAGGGTCTCGTCTCTCCAGACGTCCCCTTCTTTTTTCCAGCTTCTTCTTATGGTGGCTGTCTTGAAGCCTCTGGTCTCTCCTCTTATGGCCCTCTCGTTCAGCCATACTGCTCCGGTTATGTTTCCGGACCTCCATCTTTTTATCGGTTGGTTTCCCATAAAATATCCCTCCTTTCTTTTTGTTCTTGGAATTTCCCAACGATATCATCCTTCTCGGCTTTTGGCTCTGGTTTGATTTCGTTAGAGGCGTTATTTATAGACGCCTGTTCTCCAAAACATTTAGCTTTGAAGATATGTTGTAAATTTCTTGCCGCATTATAATCAGCATTAGACTCGTAACCGCAGTTCTCACATTTGTATACATGTTTGTTTCTTTTGTTCTTTCCACCGCATTTAGAGCAGATTTGACTACTATAACTAGGGTCTATATACACCACTGGTATTCCCACCCAATTCGCTTTATGTTCTATAGCATTCTGTAATCTTCTGAATATCCAAGAGTGATGCTTTACTCTTTGTTTTTTGGTCACTTTTGTTGTTTCTCGGATATATTTTAAGTCTTCTAGTATTACCACTGGTTTTTCTTCTTGTTTTGCTTGTTCCACTATTCTTTTTGCTATGTTATGAATGTAACTATTGTTGTATCTCGTTTGCCTTCCTTTTAATCTTTTGATTTCTTGTAATGCAAAGTTTTTTTGTAATCTGTCTTTCTGTCTTCTGTAAAACTCATTTTTCCAATTCATCTTTTTTCCACTGTAGAATGTCACTTTTGACTGAGTCACGGAAACAGCCAAATTGTTAATCCCTACATCTACTGCTATCGGTGAAAATGAACCATCTGGACTCGGAATTGCTACTTCCTTTGAATAAGAAATACAAACAAAGTAGCTATCATTTTTTTTAATTAATTCTGTTGACCCTAATTTGTAATCTCGCCCTATCTTTTGTATTATTTCTTTTTGATATTCAGAATTAACTATCAAAGGAAGTTCAATTCTGTTATTTGATTTTCCTTTAACTCCTGCTTCGTATAACAAAGAAATGAAATATTCGTAAAGTTTATTATCCGTTTTTCTTAATTTAATAACTTGATTATCATATCTTATACAACTATTTTGCAGTTTAGGAAATGTTTTTTTACCTTTTCTTTTCTTATAAGATTTTATAATTTCTATACTTTTTGCTCTGCAACCATGGATTACTGTTGCAGGAATATTAAGTTTTCTTAAATCTTTGTAAACCAGACTATGAGAGATAATCTGACCTTCTTTAGCTTTTTGTAAACAGAAGTTGATTGCTTTTGTATTCTTGCTAAGCAGATTATTTAAAATAATTTGCTTATTCTTGCTTAGTTTCCCTATTTTAATCTTAACCGTTTTTTGAATTTTCATAACCCGTATTTTGTTCGCTTCATTGGTTTTTTTAATCCTAAAAGAAGTCTATCAACCCTTTTTTGTAACTGTCACTCTTCCTTTCGGATTTTCTTTCAGATAACCTATAGGTTGTCAGTTCTGGTTTATAAATGCTTTCCACACACCTGTCCAGTTGTCCAGTACCTATCCTGAAGCGTAATAATGTTTATAAAATCAGGAATAGCATGCTAATACTCCCATGGGCAAGAAAGAGTTGGTCAAGCAGTTCTTGAAGGACGCGGTAATATCTTTCTTCTACTGGACTCTAGCCCTGACGCCTTACATGGTGTTCATCGTAAAGACAGACGCCAGCCAGTATATCAAATGGGTGGGCATGCAGGCCATTCTCGTCCCGCCTTTAGGGGCGCTTTTCTTGTACTTGTATGAACGATTTGATAAGAAGCGAAATCTTAAATAATCCTTAAACACTTAATCTTAGTATGACATCTAAGCTGTACAAGTCTGTGAAGGTAGCCCACATATCTGACCTGCATTTCGGATGGTTCAGCGGGATAAGCGAGGATAAGATTCATGCCTGCAGGAAGTCTATCATAGAGTTCGACCCTGATGTGGTAGTAGCCACTGGAGACATAGGATTTTTCGGAGGGGACTGGGAGTTCAAGAAGGCGAGGAAATTTTTTGATTCTTTGCCTTTTGAGAAGCTGGTCGTTCCTGGCAATCATGATGTCCTTGACGGTTTTATGATTCCTAAGATCAATCCTTTCAGGAAGCTCAGGAGCTTTCACAGGAACCTGCCTTACCGTGATGAGATAACTCTTGGAAGGCTGCACATAGTAGGCCTTGACAGCACAACATTTTTTGCATTAGGCAGAGGCCATGTTGATATAGATGAGTTCGACCGTTTCTCAGAAGACAAGAACATGATAAAATGCATAGCAATGCATCACCACGTGATAGCTATCCCTGGTACTGGCGAGTTTAATATGCTGAGCAACGTTGACAAGGTCATCGGTGAGCTTATCAAGCACAACATCCAGTACGTGTTCCATGGCCACAGGCATAAGAGGATGCACTTCCGCTTGGACAGCTTCGTCTGGGACAAGTGCTTGAACAATCCTGTGGATATCTTCACTTGCGGGACAACCTTAGCCGGGAGAAAAAGGGGGGGAGACCCTTACAACAACTACAACCGGGTTATTATCAACACGCAGACCAACCATAACAGCTTCTCATGCGTGAATATGATTTACCAACCAAAGCTGAAACAGTTCGTACCGAGAGATTCAGGATTCAAGATATGATATTCTTAGAAAGTCCTTAATAAGAGCACAGCATCAGCTATGAGTATTATGAAGAACAATACATGCTCGACTATTCCGCCGGTCTTCACAAATCCTACTATCCTCTTAGTGCTTAACGGGTAAAAAGGCGCTATTCCGGCAAAGTTCAATGAATCTATTAGTAAATGACTTGCGTATCCGATGAGCATCGCTGCCCCTGCGACATTCCAGCCCAGCACGTAAAAGAATAGCGCTAGTATTGCTAATAACGGGAATATTGAGTGGAACAAGTTCCTGTGTCCGAACAGCTTCTCTAAAACCCAAGACAAAGGTTTAACTCTCTTCCCTACTTTGCTCTCTTCCTTATCCATGTCAGGCATAAGCGATGCTAAGCATGCTATTATCAAGAATACGTAAACGTTCGGAACGTTCAAGTACTTCAAAGACAACAAGCCTGCTAACAATCCGAACACGAAATGGGTCCTGAGCAGCATAAGAAAATAGTTAGGGAACCAGTTTTATAAATGTTGTTTTATTCAAAAAAATAGGAAAAAAGAATTAATGCTCCTTTTTTGGAGCTTTCTTTGTTTCTGTCTTAGGCTTTTCTTTCTTCGCAGGCGCTTCTGCAGGCTTTTCTTCTTTTTCCTCCTCGATAGCTTCTTTGACTTCCTCTTCGAGATTCTCTTTCTTCTCGCCTTTCAGCTTGTCAAGGATTCCTTTCTTCTTCTCTTCTTTCGGCTTCTCTTCTTCAGGCGCTCCGACCAGTTCTACTTTGACGTATTTTCCTTCTTTGTCGTCTACTACTTCGGCTGTTACGCTCACATGGTGCGGCGGCCTTCTGTTGCCGCTTTTCCATAGCTCTTCGTTCAAGTACTTGCCTAGCCTGACATCTTCTGATTTCATATGCCTCTGCATGAACGCCCTCACTGCACGAACCGCTTTGGGTGTTCTGCTGTGAATAGGTACTTTCTGCCATTCTTTCCTTAACGGTATGTTATAAGTTCGGTCTGCCATTTTTGTTTTACACTTTTATCTTTGTTCTCTTCCAGCTTCGTTTCACTGCTGTGTGCCTGCTAGGATGGATTTTTCTTCCTTTGCCGTACTTTCTTGGCACGGTCCAGAAAGGGGCCCATCTAGTCTGCCTGTTCTTCTTAGTTAGCCTTTTTTTCTTCGCGGGTTGTTTGAATCTGCTCATTTTTTAGTCATCTTGAATTCTTTCTTTGGTGGTTCTAATTGTATTAGTAGGTTTTTTAACTTTTCGTCTGTTATCTGCTCGTTCAGCTGGCCTTGCTGTATCGCCTGGGCGATTATGGCTATGAGCTGTAAAGCCTTTTCTGGATGCGCGGCTTTTAGGTTGCCGTATCTTATCACGGCTTCTTTGCTCATCGCCTGCTTAGCCACTGTCTCTAGCACAGCTATCTGCTTCTGCAGCTGGGCTTGCTGTTTCAAAGCTTCTGACTGCTGGAAGCTCATCTGTTGCTGGAGCTCTTCGAGCCTTCTCTGTCTTATCGCTTCTAGTTCGTCACTCATTTTCCTAATGATTTGGCTATGCTGTCTAAGAATTTTTTTCCTTTCGGGGTTATTATTCTTCCTTTATGCACGCCTTTCTCTGCGAATTTTACGAACTCAGCCTTTTCTAGCTGCTGTAATATCGTCCTAGTGATTTTTCCAGACGCTTTCTTGACCCTTTCTGGCTTGTGGCCCATGTTCGCCTTGCTCTTGTAGTTTGCTCTCATCTTTGATACGCCTATAGGCCCTTTGAGCAATACTTTTCTCAGCATGGATGCTGCTCTGCAGTACCACCAGTCTGGCCTTTCTGGAGGCCTTTCTTTTCCAGGTCCGGTCTTTACGAATAACGCCCATTTGGGCAGCTTTATCGCGTCTATCTTCTTCATCTCTTGTGCTGTTTTTTCTATTAATTCGTTCGTGTCTACATCATAAACTGACATTTTCGTTTTTCCTCCCAGTCTTCTCCTCTAAACCCTTATCTTAAGTCTGGGATTTATTGTTGATTTACAGAACTGAAACGTTTTTAAAGGTTTCTATAGGGTTTTTCAGAGCTTTATCCTTCCCCGGCCAGGAGGCAGGAAGCTTTGTATCTCTTCTAATGTTCCTCCGAGCTTGGATCTTATGAGCTTTGCCATGTCTGTAGTCTTCGTGTCGCCCTGGTCAATTATCAGGTATTGCTTCGCATGTTTGGTGACAGCGGTTAGCGGCCCGCCGATTATTCCTTCGTCAGTCCTCCCGATAGCTAATTGCAGCACCGGCTTTGAGTAGTTCCTCTGCCCGTGTATCATGAAAGTGCCTTTCGGCAAGCCCAGCTCTTTTTTTACCTGTTCTGGCTTGATATGGTAGACTTCTGTCACTGTTATGCCATGCTTCCATGCCCTTGAGTATGATGCTGTGGCTTGCGCCGTTTCTTCTATCGTGGCTTTGCCAGGTGTTTTTCCTTCTGTCTTGATTATGAAGAACGGGCTTCCGACTATCTCTGTGTGGAACACCAAATCTTCTGGCTGCATATGCTTCCTTATCAGGATATCGTTAGTGGTTGCGTCTCTTCCTCCGACGCATAAGAATCCTTCTGAACTTATGAACCACCTGAACTTCTCAAACCATCTCCTCTTCTTGATGATTACTTCTTTGAGTTCTTTTTTCTTGACTTCCGGCCTTATAGTTATTAGTTTCTTCTCTGTCTGTTTCAATGCTTGTTCTGCTCCGAGCAGCTTCTTCTTTGATTTCTTAGCTTTTTCGTAATAGTCTGCTGCGTTCTGCTCCACAGTCTTTGTTAGGTCGATTTCGATTTTCATAACTCTACCAGTTGAATAGTGTTTTTATAAAATTTTCTCCTGCATCTATTCCATGCCATCGCAGACTCAAAAAAGGTATATACTCATCTGCAGAAAACCATACCCCTGTTTCATCTCTTCCTCCTTTGGAAGGGTCATAGGCATATGCTTTAATTGAGGCAGAGTCTAATCCTCCTACGTCACTATTGCTGTCGTATGGGTTGAATATCAGGTAATTGTATGATTTTCGTGGTCCGTAGACTATATCGCCTGTTTGCCTGTCATAAACTGTCCTCTCTACAGTATAAGTTCCTACTGGTGCATCGCTAGGTAGTCTGAACTTCATATCACATATAACGCCGGGTAACGTATAAGAAAACCAACAATTAAACTCATAAGGTTGTGACAGATTATAATCATTTGGTCCAGTCCAACTCGAAGCATACCTATGCGTACTAGGGAAAAAATTTTTCATATATCTCAGAACGTGTAACTCCGATTCCCCCCTATAGACTTCCACAGGCTTGTACTTATCCGTATAAGTGTCAGCAGTATTCAATACGGCCCATATCACTATTTGTGGAGAACTAGCCAAGCTCACAGTGCGAGCACCAGACTTAACACTAATAGGTTGATTCTCTTGTGCTTCCAAAAAAGCTACAGAATCAGCGATAACCTTATCGCTATAAACCTCATCCTCAAGAACATATCCGTAAACAGAAAAAGAATACAATAAGACAAATACGAATACCAGAATCACACTTTTTCTTAGTATAGTGTTATAATCCTTCATTTTGTTCTTAACTTCCGCCTTCAACAAGAGTGATACTTTCAGGGATTATTCCAACAACACCATAAACCCAAAAGGACAAACTATGTTTTCTGTTAATAAACACTTTTCCAACCACCTTAACAGTTTTACCGATAGGGTAAGATAATTCCTTGCTTATTTCGTCTCTTTCATCTATTTCTATGATAACGCCCTCTAAATCGGACAAGCGACCCAGATACAAATAATCGCTTTGAAAACATTCTTGTCGGTAAAGCCATGGGGCATCTTTATGGAAGTATATTTTAGGCTTAATATTACAGGGAGGTGTATTAATATTGTCTAAAACAAAAGCAGTTATACGATCAGACTTACCATAAGGCCCTTTTTTAATCTCCCCTATTACTTCTACTTTTTTTCCTTCGCAGTTTTCTAAGAAGTCAGAGTAGCAAAGTCCGTCTTTCATGTAATAATGTTTGTCTACCATCTTCCAAACAACAACAATCACAGATATAGCCAATACTAATAGGATAATCTTCTTCCACCAATTTAATGTTTTGAAGAATTCTTTTAGCTTTGATTTTGGCTCGCTTGTCGCCACTTTACTTTTCATTGATTTTATATAACTAATCTCGGTTTAAATACTTTCTTTTCAACAAAACGGTTTTTCCTGAATGAAATCTCGGTTTATAAATAAACACGCGATAAGTATCGCTATTTTCCAGAATGAAAACTGATTATATGCCTATTTCGATTTTCATAAGTTTTTATAATTTGTCAGCTGTATGCCCTCTTTTTTTATAAGCTCTTTTATCGTTTTGTTTGTCAGCAG
>VGLX01000045.1 GCA_016866645.1 Candidatus Woesearchaeota archaeon
AGCGTGAAGAAAACATAGAAGGCATACTGCCGCATCTCAGGGGGCTTTACAGGCAGAAGGAAGAGATATCCAATATAAGGCTTTACCGAGGAGTGAAAGGGGTACAGACAGTATTGATGAATATAATAGAAGAGGGCAAGCCTAATGATGTGTTCGGCTCAGAATGGACCATTGCAGAGAGGATGCCTGCATTCGCGAAACACTTCATAAAAGGTTTGGAGAGGAGAAAGATCAAGATAAGGCATATAGTAAGGAAAGGGGTAGAAGTAGCGAAGACTAAAACAGCAGAAGTACGCTTCGCCCCGGAGGCTACCAAGTCGCCTGTCGTGACAAACGTCTATGGAGATAAGATAGCCATCATAATATGGAGCAAGGTTCCTGAAGCAGTCATAATACACAACGAGGAAGCTGCTAAAAGTTACAGGAACTATTTTGAGATTCTCTGGAACGCTGCGAGCAAAAAATAGGACTAAGAATAATCTTATTTGCCGTATTTTATCAATACAGAGCTCAGCTTGTCCTTAATATCTTTAACGTTCTTAACAGCGTGATAAATGACTGAAGGATTAGCCTTTGATAATCTTTTTACATCTTCTCCGAAGCTGCTTTTCGAGTCCACTTCTATGAATACGAAGGCATTGTTTTCTTTGGAAGCGAACTGCTCTATCTCATAGTATAAGGAAATAATATCACCATCAATCTGGCCGTCTGTTATGAAAGTATATACTGTCTTGCCAGGGTATAATTCTTTTTCGATCTTCTTGAACACTTTATAGTCGCATTGAGTCCCTCCGCACTGGGGCGTTAACGAAACTGTCTTTATGGGATGGCTTTTTGACTCGTAAACCTTGGTCAGGCTGTCAAGGCCTTTGTAAACTGTAGCGTCTGAGAAGTCAACCACTCCGAATCTCAAGTCTTTTCCAAGCTCTTTGCACAACTGGTAAAGCCCTTTTTTAATTCCATACTTTACCCTGTTAAGGATGTCAAACTTGTCCTTTGAACCGACATAGCTACGAGAGGCCATGCTTCCTGAAGAATCCTGGAACAATACCCAGTTGTCAGGAATCTCTATGCCTGTCAGCTCTGAATTGTAAGACTTTAACGGCGTCTCTTCCAGCTTGTACTCGTTTAGCTTGTAATAGCCGTTTCCGACATCCACTAGTACTGGAAGGCTTGTTGATTTCTGGAAAGAGAGTATCTGGTTATAGTTCAGTTTTGATGCTTCTACTGCGGTAAGTGTCCTTGTCCTTACCAGCTTCCAGCGCTTCCTGCTGCCTAATTCTACAGATACGTTTTCTTGGGAAGGGTTGTGCATTTCTATGATGTCGGCATTTTTCTTGTAATACTCGTCAGCAGCTTGGACTGAGATATTGTCAATGATTTTTTTAGGCAGCATGCCTGCCCCATGGCTTCCGTTGGCCACGTCGCCCATCAGGCTGTCAGCCTCTTTGCCGTCTAAAGTCTCTATCAGGTCATCAAGAGTCTGGCTCATGCTGCCCTGTTCTAGCTCATCTTCTGACTTGTCACAGGGCTGGCTTGCTGAGCCTTGTCCTTCATCTCCATAACTGCTAGTGTTTTTGTCAGGGCTTCCCTGCTTTTCGTCCAAGGAAACGTATTTGCTTATCACCGTTGCAAAGCCTTTCAAAGAATCATACCTCATGCTTGGCGTATCAAAAATCTTGGTCAAAGCATTGGCTAAGTATTCCTGACATGCCTTGTAATCATGGTTTTTGAAATCCGTGATCGTAGACGCTTTTTTGGCATAGCCTATTAAGTCTATGTTTCTAGCTTTGAGCTCGTCCGGGTTTATTTCTGATATGAACCCTTGATACATCTTTTCTAGCAGGTTTAGGACTTGGGTTTCTGGCAGGCTTTTCTTGTCCAGGTCATCTAAGAATATCTTGGCAACTTTTTCCCTCACATCTGGCTCGTTGTAGGACATGCTCGTATACAGCATGCCGGCTAATGATATGGGTACGTCGGTAGTGTTGTTTTTCGCAGAGGTCATATAAAGTATAGGTACTATGCCCAGAGGGTATTTCTTGACAGGCTGGAACTCGATTTTTCTGCCCTCCTTTTCGAAGATAAAGCTTACCTTTTCCGACAAGATGTTATCGCTGTAAACTTTTGATATGAAACTGGTGTTGAGCACGACATCCCATACTAGGTTTTTGCAATTGTTAGCCTTGCACATGGCCTGCGCCTTGCTAAGCTTAGGCTCTGCCTTGAGTATGCCTTCGTACAAGGCCTTAGTTATTTTTTTCTCATCAGTCCTACTATTGGGGCAAAGCCACGGGTGCAGTTGCTCATGGAAATGCACGAACAAGAAAGTATCGAATAAAAGGCTGGTCATAAGCTCCAGGTCAGAGACAGGATTTTGTATATCATATAGCATACTAGCCGATGCTTTGTATTCTGGGATGATGATTTTTTCAAAGCTTTGCCAAAGTTTTTTCTCATCACCAACGTTTATGTAAATCTTTTTGTTGTCAGTCCATGCTTCGATATCGGCTTTAGGCTTATGCTGGGAAGTTACGACCACTTCTTTTTCAGAATCTATCGGCTTAGCCAGTTTTACTATTTCTCTCCAAGTTTTTTCCGCATCTTTTAAAAGGTCTAGTATCATGTTCTAGCATTTTCAGATCCCTAAAGTCCTCTGTATCCTGTGCTGGTATATATCAGGCATCACCATAGCATCTTCCTCAAGCTTTTCGTAATAAAACTTTCCAAGCTCGGCTACTACTTGGGATATTTTTGATTTCTTGTCATGCTTTTTCAGCAGTTGTTCTATTTCCGGTTTATATTGGCTTAAGAACCCGCATAATGTCATCAAATCCCCTACGCTTCTTGCTATCAAGACGTTTTTCAAGTCTTCCGAACTGCTGGTCTTGTTGATTAATATTTTGGCATGTTCTGAAACCTCTTTTACCAGCCGGTCTACTGTTTTTGAGCCTTGGAGGGTTTCTTTCAAAGCCTTGAACACTGCAACTTTCTTAATGCCTGCATTAGGGTCTAATAGGTCGAATGTTGTTGATAAGCAGTTGGCGTCTTTCATATACTCGCGGGAAAGCTGGACGTATTGTGCCAAAATCTCATTTACAGCATTTATAGGGGATTGAGAATTAGCCTTCTGCTTGTTCCTTGCCAACAAGGATGTTGCTTCCGAGACCTCCCTCGCTGTCACGTACCTTTCAGTGTTAAGGTAAGTATCGACAGGGTTTTTGCTTTTCAGAGAGGTTTTTATATTATTCAATGTAGCTAATACGTCAGCGACCTTTTTGATCTGCATAGTATCCCTAAAAATGATAGGCACTTTGAAGCTGTTCACCACTTCCTGAATCTTTTTAACAGTCTCGGTCTCTTGTAAACTATTGTTTAACTTAACGCCGTTTTTTAGTAATGAGTTCCAGTCGTTAACAACCCTTTTTTCATAATCATAATACTTTATCAGGTTGCCGCTGAACACTGCTATCATGAAGTCGGCTACTTCCATTGCAGAGTATAGTATGGGCTTGTCGGTTCTGGAAGCTTCGCTAATCCAGGCGTACGTCGAAAGCCAGTCCTCGCTTAAGTTTGAAAACACCGCTTCTTCAACCCCTAAATATTTTGAAGCTTTTTTTGCAAATTTTTCTAAAAACTTCTCGTGAGGCTTGTTGTTCTTGCTGCAAAGCCATGGTGTTGACCCTGCGCTGGGGGCAGAGTTGCCGACGTTGACTTTCAAAAGCCTGTTGTCTACTGCTGCGTCGAGCTGCATCGTTCCGGTGAACTTGGCGTCGTCGATGCCTGCAGGATTCTGGGCGGTGATTATCAAAAGATCTTTTATCTTCCCGCTCTTGGGGTTGTAAACGCCTTTAGCGAGTTCTGGCACTGGTATGCCTAGCTTGTAGATAACCCCTCCGAGGTGCATCTCGTTGTCGAAGAGTTGCAGGGTCTCATTAGGGTCCCCACGGTTTATCTCGTCTTCTATGCACCCTGCAGAATTTTCTATCTTCTCCACGTTGGCTTCTATGACTGGCATGCCGTTGACCATCTTGCCTTCTTGGAAGTGCGAGAACAGGTTGTTCACGAAAGCGTTCGCGCTGAGCCTGTGGGAAAAGTAATTATCCTTGCTTAGCAGTGTGGAGAGGTATTTGGCCGCTGCATAAGTCTTGCCGATGCCTGTCTCCCCTTCTAGTAGTAGGGGTATTCCTCTTATGTTGCAGCAGAATATTTCGTCGACGACTGATATGTCGAGGGCGTCATCTTGCGATGCGAGGCTGAAGCCGGAAGTTTCTTCCATGGATACTTTGACGTTGACCTTGTCGTAGCTTACCCTGTAGGTAGGGCAGGGTGTGCAGTCTTTGCTGATAACACTGTATATGGATGAGGAGTAGGCTAACAGCAGGGCAGTATGGACTTTTTCCTCATCAAAATTTTTACCTAAACTGTCTGCAATTTTTTCTAACGTATGCTTCTTCTTGCTAGGCATTTTAGCCCTCCAGGTTCGAGATATACTCGTCTATTACTGATATTGTTATGTCTTTCATTATGCCTTTAAGCGCTTCAAGGGACGCTGAAAAGTAGTCTTTCTTTTCAAGAGCGGTTTTCACTTTTGATTTTTGGCTGTCGCTCTTTATCATATCAAGAGCATGGCCTGTGAATATTAAAGAAGAAAGCTCTGCCCTGCTTGACACTTTTTCAAGGTAATGTTCTACGCTTTTGCTCGTCACATCCAGCACCATCTGCCCTATCATGTCATAATAAGGCTCAGGCTTTTTCGACTTTGGTGAGTGCAAGTCAATTTTCATATCATGATTCTGGTATCTTACTTTTATCTTCTTAAGCGATGCATTATCCGAGTAGGTGTCTTCTTTTTCATTCGCACAGAGGGCGGCTTCTGCTATGACAACTGGCAGTGTAAGGTAGGAGTCCCTTTCGTGGGGATCTACGCTCGTGTCCTCTTCGTCTTCGATTTTTCTTATCTTCTCGGATATTTTTGCCAAGTTCTTGCATGCCATATAGTCACCTTCTATTATGCCTGAGAAGTATTCGAGCAAGACTAGTGATTTCAGATAGTCTTTTGGCTTGACTCTGACGCCTGCGTCAATGACGTCTTTCGAAACTAGCTTTTGTAAGAATGTTGTAGTATTAAGGTCCAGCATAGAGTCAGGCTCTATACTATGGAGGTTGCTGAAATTTTTGACAAGGGCTCCGAGATTGCCTGTCAGGTTTTGCTTGTCTTTCATTTCCCAAACCCCTCCTCTGCTGCGTCGGTCTTTATCTTCCTCTCTATTGCGTTCCTGTACTTTTCTTCCGCATTCTTTGAGGTGCTGGCAAACTTAGGAATCCAGTAAATCCCGTCTAGGAATATTTTGAAGCTTTTCTCATTATACCATATCTTGTTCCTTATGAAAGGGAAGCCCCAAGGATGTATTTTATGCCTGTTGTCTGTAAGCTCTTTAAACGCTTCTTCAGGTGTCATCAATACGCTTTTCTTTTCCAGTTCCTTATAAAACTTCGGCTCAATAGCTTTTTGAAACATGCTTAAGTACTCTTGTATAGTCTCGAGCCTGTAAACTTTTCCGTCCAAGAGCATAGCCCTTTCAAAGTCTCCTATGTAAGTGTTAAAAATGGAGTCGTCGGAAAGCTTTGGAACAAGTCCTTTGCTAGGAGGCGCTTTGTAAGAATGTTCGGCAATATCATAAGCGTGGTTTATCTTCTCTACCAGTGTCAAGCATGCCTGCTTCTCGAGGCTTTTGTCATAGCAATTGTCAGGCATCCCGATAACAGCTTTCTTGATAAACTCCTCTTTTAACTTATTCACTTCAGCCGTGTTTGCCTTGAAATATTCGTCTTCCTGCAGTTTAGGGCTTTTTTCTTCGTTAAGCCCGTACTCTGTAGTATAAACTTTTATCATTGCGTCCTTAGAGCTGTTTTTTGTCAGGGTAAAAACATGGCTGTTATAGAAGACTTGCATTTCGTCAATAGAGAATATTGGAATTCTTGAGGGTATGGTTAGTTGCATGCGTACTGCTTCTTCGTCTATTATTATGTCCTCCTTGAAGAGGAGTTCCCCGCCTTGCACTACTTTCTTTCCCATCTTTACACACTTTCCCTGCTAGTATTTTGAACACCAGTTTTTAAAATCTTTATTTAGCGTAGACCTGCCTGAAGGCGTCAAACGCGTTTACTGCTCTTGCGAGCAGTTCTTCCTTGAGGCATATCTCATCGCAGAGCATCATATTCCTGTAGCCTATGTCATAAAGCCATGCTAGTTCTGAAAAGTCAGAGCATTCTGGTACAGGGCTCCTTATCGTTGATAAGAGCATCCTTGAGCCTGCGCATGCCTCCTTGTCCTTGCTTATTATGAGCTTTAACGCTTCAAGTATGTGATGGGGCTTGTCAACCTCGACGTAAAGGTCGCCTCTTGCGGCCATGAGAGAAAGGTTCGGTTTCTTCTTAAAATGGTTTGCCACGTAATCAAGCCCTTTCTTGTTTTCAATCTTTGCGACTATATGAGCGTCTCCTACGTAATCCCTGAACTCGTCTATGCAACGCTTGCCTTCTACGTATGAGAGGCAGAACTTGTCGAATCCTGCTTTCTTCGCCTTTTCTACCTTTTCAACCTCAACAGGCAGGATTGTAGGCCCTGTCACGACAAGGCTCGGATCCCTGATATGGAGTGATTCCCCAGGGTCGACGAGGTATTTGGGACCGCCTTCGAATATCAAGTGATTGCCGTCAACAATCCTGTCCATGAGCGCATAGTCAGCGCCTGCCTTGAAAAGCACGATTGTAGGTGTTTTGACGCTTATAGTATGGTTAAGCTTGAGCTCTAAATGGTCAGGATAGGGGAAGGATTCCGTAACCCTTAGCTGCCTTCCTTTTATGTCAAAGTACATTGGGATGTGGTCTGGCACTTCCTTTTTTATAATGTCTAATTCGTTGTCTAGTTCGTACTTGTTGACCATGGCGCTGTTGAGCCTTATGCCTGCAAGCCTTCCATCGATTGCGAACCTTTTGAAGTGCGGAAAGCTAGGCCAAAGGGTTACTAAAAGTTCAAGCTTTTTTCTTTTCATCTTTCCTTCCCAAAACATTTCCTAGTCCTTTAAATCGGTTTATTTCTCCTTTGTTTGCTTTTTTGAAGATTTCTTCGTATCGCCGCCGTGGACGTCCTTCAGTGCTTCGATTACAGCTTCGACTTGTTCAGGTTTTTGTCTCCCGGTTATTTCTTCGTGGAAGTAGTCTATCCTCTTGGTTTCTTTTGCGAGGATGCCGAATATGACATCGACTACCCTGTCTGGCTTAGGCAGCATCGATATATGGTCTGCTCCAAGAAGCTCTTCCCACTGCTTGTATATTTTCATGTCAGTCCTACTCATCCCGTCTCTTCCAGAGCTGGTATCGTAAGGCTTTCTTATGAGGTACACAGAGAATTTTTTCTTGAGCTCGTTCATCACTTCTTCCGTGCTTACCCTCTGTTTAAGGTTGATGCCATATTCTGTTGCAGAATCCCTATCAACAAAGTCGTAAAGCCCTTCATCACCTATGAAGATGAATACAGGTTTTCTCTTTGCTTTTGGCATCTTAACATTTCTTGCGTAATAAATCGCACATAGGTCGTAGCTTTCGCTTGTCTGTCCGCCGCCGTTGCCTTCTATTACTAGCTCTTCAAGCCTGTCCTTAAGCTTTTTCCCAGCGGTGAACGGTCTTGCTTGCAGAGGGTAGTTGTCAGAGTAGACGTCGCCTATTGCTGCGAAGCTTATTTCCATAGTCTTGCCCAAGTATTCCTGGCCTTCAAGCTCGAGGTATGGCAGTTTTGAAAATATTACTGCGGGCCATTCCCCCATGGAGCCTGTAACATCACAGGCGATAACAAGCGGGGCTTCGCTCAGTGTTTCAAGCGATGCGCTCACAAGATCTTCTTTGCTTTTTCCTGAAGACTTGGCATCGTCGTAGCTTCTCCCTACATGTTTGTCGTAGCTTTTTTTTGCCGACTTAAAGTCGTAGTCTACCCAGTGGCCTGGGTTATAATCTCCTGATTCGGACATTTG
>VGLX01000046.1 GCA_016866645.1 Candidatus Woesearchaeota archaeon
CTTCTGATTTGACTCTTTTCAAGATTTTACCATCATCAAGGTCGTAAAGTATAGCTTCTACTACCACCTCTTCTAAGTCTTCATCATCATTGTTTTCTACGCTGACTTCCATCTCTATCTTGCTTCCAGGGTAGAAGTCTTCATCATCATCGGTTATGTCTATCTCGTCTATGTCTAGGTCAGTTCCTCCGGTGTAGTCTTCACAGACGTCTTGAGGCCTGACGAATACTGTAAAAGTTTCTGTGTCAGAAGCCTTGGTAGGCGTCTCATCATCTTCTACCTTTACGGTTATAGTGTGGCTTCCGATCTGCTCATCGTCTGGCGTCCAGGTTATGGCTCCTGTCGCGCTTATAGCCATCCCTGCTGGAGGGCTTACAAGCGAGAAGGTTAAGGTTGTATCGTCTTCGTCTGTAGCTGTTACGGTGCACGTGTATTCTCCATCTTCGACTGCGTCAGGTTCGTCTGTGCAGTCTGTTATGCTTAGTACAGGTGCGTCGTTTGCAGCTGCTACTGCGATTGTGAACGGGAAATCTGCTGTTCCGTCCGCATCAGTAACATGAACTGTGAACGCGTTTGATCCCGCATTGGCTTGTAGCGGTGTTCCCGTGAGGGCTCCTGCGTTGCTTACACTAAGCCATGCTGGCCCAGTTAATGTGTAGCCGGTTATTCCGCCTGCATCGCCTGATGTTGCGGTTACTGTTCCGGCATATGCTGTATCTTCAGTTGCGGTTAGTGGGCTTACGCCTGTTACCGTCACTGTTGCGCTTGCAGAACTTACTAAGAGTAGTAATAGCGCTAGTATTATTGCTATTTTTTTCATTTTTATGCCTCCTAATCCGTTAATTTTTAGCCTAAAATGTTGTCATTGGTGAGTTACAACTTGTTTATAAACGTTTCGATTGCTGCAACCTTGATTAAAGCTTAGTCAGCTAAAAGAAACTAAGTTTCCGACGATATCTCCAAATTTGGCCTAAAAAAGTATATTATTGAAGGTAATAAACATTTTAAATGAAAAAAGACATATAATAGACTTAGGTAAATAAAAAGCAGGTAAAACAATGGGGGATAAAAAAACTCATAATTCTAGAAAAATTCGAAATAATCCACAGAAGGGGGTATTAAACCATACGAATAATATCTTAAAATAAATAGTTATAATAGAATAATAAACTATTTAAAATGGCGCGGAATATCTATAACATATTATATAACAAAAAAAGAGGGGGCGAGCTAATGACACTCGACGAAACTGTTAAAGCTATGATAATAAGCGAGTATCCGTTAGACAGCGTGATAGGCAGTTCTAAGCAATGTAAAGAGGCTATGGAAGGCATTTACAAATGCATTGAATCCGAAAAACCAGATGTAATATTCGTTGACGGATTATTCTCTAGGATCAGATACAGAGAGACCGACATCGCAGAAGTAGTCAACGACAATCCATTAGAGAACTTCATGGAAACAAGATTTGATATAGGAACAAAATTCCTAAACGAACTTAAGAAAAGAAACCCTTCATCAGAGGTCTACTATGTCCTTTCAGACGCTGACGAACATAACATAAGAAGGTTAACACAAAATGCGGCCATGAAAGTGATTCAAGAGAAAAAAGAAGAATTATCCACATTGAAGAAAGAAAGGGCTTATATTAACAAAAGCGTAAAAAAATACAAAGAGCTCGGCAAAGACAAAGAAGCAAGCCAATACACTAAGAAAAAAACTGAGCTTAACAAGAAGATAACCAAGCTTGAAAAAACAGCATTACTTAGGATACCTAGCGCTGAAAGCGCGGAGTGGAGAAACTTCAAAGAATCAACTCAGCAAAGCTACATTGACAAGATTAAACAGAAATCGCCCAGCGTAAACATTTCAGCTAGCAACGTCAAAACTAAAGTCAAAGGCTATGTAGTGTGGTATTCTCACAGCTGGAGCGCCAAGTCTGACATCCCTTCAGAATCGAGGACTAACAGGTTCATAGAACAGGTAAGGAAAGACTATATGGGTGATCCTGAATCTATGCCTGATTTCTTCTTAGAAAGCGGTCATCACGGGGAAGCTATCGCTCACCCTTTTAGGCACAACTTAGAAGATAAATATTCCTTAGTAGCGAGCGGGGCAGTAATGGAAGACCAGAACATCGTGAAAAAGATAAGAGATAAAGAGTTCAAGCCAGAGCTCTTCCACGGTAAGATAAACAAGATAGAAGCTTGCAAAAGGCAATCATCAAGCGCAAAGATACCTCCGCCAGGAATATCCGTCCTCGGAAAGAACAAAGATGGCTACTACGTGTTTATCTACTCAATAAGCGCATTATCCGAGATTGGTAAAGGATCAGCGCCTATGAAATTAGATTTCCAAGACGCTAACCTGTTATCAGACATCCACGTAGGCAAAGGCGCGGTAAGATATGACACCTTAGAAAAAGCTATTAAGAAATTAGAAAACGAGCTAGAAACAAGAGTAAAAGACGGAAAAGACGCGCCGATATTGCTGATACCGAACGAGTCACTACAAGGATACAACTACAAAAGCATGCCTGTAGAGACGAGTAAACAAACGCCAATGGAGCTTGAAAAAATATTACTTGAGGCTTATCAGAAAGGCGCTTCCCCTAAGGAAATGGCTAAACTCGCAGGTAGCGAGATGTCAAAAAATAACTATCCAAGGATAAGCGACCAGGTAAGGTGGTACTTCCAGATTCTGAACAACCTCGTATTAAACACGC
Organism: Candidatus Woesearchaeota archaeon; assembly: GCA_016866645.1. Classification (GTDB taxonomy): domain Archaea; phylum Nanobdellota; class Nanobdellia; order SCGC-AAA011-G17; family VGLX01; genus VGLX01. The sequence goes on from VGLX01000046.1 coordinate 2,726, forward strand.
TGATACATGGTAAGTACGAGCCTTCAGTAGTGTTCAATGAAGGTACACACGTAGCACACACCACAGGGGATTTCGGAATATCTGAAGTGTTCTTGCAAACCTTCCCGTACTATGTACTAGAAATGTCTGCGCCGATACTGAAAAAAATCGGGCTTGACGACACTAAGATTACGGAATTGTCTAAGAAGTACATAGCTGGCGGGTTTAAGAAGTTTGACGTCAAGATAGGCGATAACTTATACAAGTTCTCGACAGTCCACAAGCCAGGAAGCGCAGGCCCAGGAACTAACATTCCTCTGCAGCAGATAAAGAGAAGCATAACCATGGCTGACGATGCCGATGTGTTCACATCAGCTCACCTGCACACGCCTTACTTCTATGTAGTAGGCAAGTACCATACCAACAGCGTAAGCGCTTTTTACAAAGGCGCAACCTTCAACGAGTACGACTCGTACGGCAAAGCAGGCGGATGGAGCCCGGCAGTCATAGGATACGAGAAAGCGTTCTTAGCCAAGAACAAAGGAAAGAAAGGCGTCTACGGAGTACAGTTCATACTATCCGACGTTCTTTAAACAAACCCTGCAATGGCCGTGACAAGCCCAGTAATAGCAGTATTCTGAGCTAAGTGCATAGTTAAACCTGCAAGTATAGGTATTATCAAGTTATCATCTATCTCCATCTTTCCTATCTTAAGGTCTACAACTTCAGTTAGCATTCCAACAACGCTCCCTATGAACGCCAGCTTATAGTCCACGAACATAGATGCCACTAAACCTGCAAAGAAAATCCCTGCTAATGTACCTTCCAAGTGCTTAGCATTACTAAACTTATAACGCCCAAAATATTTGCCTATCATATGTGATACAGAGTCGCCTACTGCAAGTATCATAATCGCAGCGAGAGCTATCTCCTCCTTAAAAACAAGCAGTGTTATCAAGACTCCCGATATGTACATCAAGCAACCCTTTCCAGGGCTTTTTTTAAAATCCTCCTCTCTTTCAAACCTTTTCAAGAACCATTTTATACCAGGCACATTGTATCTAAAGCTAAGGACAGATAATGTGAACCCTGCCAAGAATATTATGAACAGTATGGACGTATTTAAAATCCCAATTTTATAGAGTATGACTATAAACGTCCCAAGCAAAAGATGAAACACTTGTCTCCTACGCTCTAAGCTTTCTTTTTCTTCCATTTGAAAAAGCACTTCTTTTCTAACAGTATGGCACCATCCCCTGCGAGCAGCCCTATCAAGCATCCGAAGGCTACATCGCTTAGGTAGTGTACACCTACATATATTCGACTCAAGGATATTAATAAAGATAACGCTATCCAGAACCATTTCAAGTTTTGAAACTCTTTATCCAGTATAGGCAATGACGAGAACACTGTTGATGCGTGATGGCTTGGAAAGCTGCTATTCCAAGAGCTGAAAGCATAAGAAACGCCTGGAATTAGAGGCAGCGCTAAAGATTCAAAAGGCCTTACCCTTTGGATTGTTATTTTTAATGCTATCACCACAACAGAAGAAATCAGCCAGCTAACCCCCAAGGGGGTTATCCATTTTCTTTTATGCTCCTGCCATAAGAACAAAGTTGCCATCAAAAAGAAGATTATCACTATAGTCCACGTGTTTGTGAACCAAGCAGCTGACGAATCAAGAAAACTTGTCCTGTGCTGAGTGATTAACAGCGTTACCTGCTTGTCATAAAACCGGCTCAGAAAAGCAAACGCCAGGATTAATAAGTAAATCCACTTCTTTTTCATACTCCTGCTTTAACACTCTGATTATTTAAACCTGACGAAAAAAACGAAAGCAATATAAGAAACAAAAGAGCTATTAATCTTTAACAAAATGCGGTATGAGATAAGCCTTACAATCCGGGTAATCCTAGCATTAGCATTGTTCATAGTACCCTTAGTCTTAGGGGTTAATATATTCCAGAAAGTTTTTGAAAAGGCTACTTTTGATATCGTTTACGCGTTCTTAGAAAGAAGCGGATTGAACCCTGAGACAGGGAGTTACAGTGTAAGTTATGCTATCAGCATACTAGACGGGGAGGCAACGATAAACATAGTTAAGTACTGTGTCACGGCATCAGCATATTACCTCATGACCCTACTGTGTATAATCACTATGGGCGTAGCGATTTGGAAAAGAGCCCTAATGTTTATAATAGGCATGGCTTCTATTTTTGCTATGAACCTTATAAGGATAGCCATACTTGTTCATACGCTGGTAACAAACGCTGGCGCGTATGATGCTATCCACTCCGCCCTGAACTTCGCCCTGTCAGTAGGTTATGTCCTGTTCATATGGGCGGCATTGTCGTTCATGTTCCATGTTAAGACCGTACCGTTTTATTCTGATATCAAATTCTTAATCAGCGAGATATCAAACAAAAGTTCTGCAACGGTGAAAGCAAAACGATGAGTTATGTCAAAAGTCTTATCATAAGGGTTGCTGCTTCTGCTTTGCTGCTAACACTGCCTTTTAATGTTTTTTATGTCCTATTAGCAAAAATAACACTATGGACATCTTTAATCCCGATATACTTAATACGCTACCCGATAGAAGTCGATGGTAACAATCTGCTGATAGCCGGCCAGAGCCTAGAATTCGTCTCTGCATGCGTCGCTACTTCAGCCTACTACCTTTTGGCTTTGCTAGTATTGCTAACTAAAGACGTAAAGCCGAAAACAGGGGCTTACGTGTTCTTAACAGGGGCTTTGTTAATATTTGTTATGAATGTTGCAAGGATAGGCATACTGCTTTTCATACTCGTAAGGTTCGGTGAGAACTGGTTTGATAATGCCCATATATTCTTCTGGCAGTTCGTATCCACGGCTTACGTGGCATTAGTCTGGATATTCCTGACTTACAAGTTTAAAGTAAAATCAATACCCGTGTATTCGGATGCCTTGTTCTTATTCTCCAAAAGCGTGTTTCATAAGAAAAGAAAGCGTTAAGTATAACTCTGCTATTTCTGGCCCTGCAGTATTATCAAATCTTCAGTAGTTAGCCTTTTCTTAGTTTTCAACTTCTCTTCAACTTCTTTCATCTTCTCGTCTAATAGTTTTTGCTGTTCAGCCTCTTGCTCTTTCTGAGCTTCTCTCTTGAAATTATCGAGCTGCGCCTGTATCTCATGCAAGGCCATAAGCTTCTCTTTCAGCCTAGAATTAGTTTCTGAGAACTTTTTCTTGAACTCTACGAATTTATGGTATGTCTCTTCCTGCTGGTCTTTCAGGGTGTTTATCTCTTTAGAGGTGGTTATGAAGTCCTCGAATCCTTCCTTGTTATTTTTTGACAGTTCTTGAAGCTTCTTATGTGCTTCGTCCGCTTTCTTTCTCGCATCGTCTATCTTTTTGGATACTTGGTCGATCTTCTCTATCAGCTTGTTGACTTCTGAAGACTCTTCATAAGTCTTCCTGAGCTTTTTTATCTGCTCCATAATCTTCTTCTCTTTATCAAAAGACAACGCTTCCGTCTCTATCGAAGATTCCAGCTTGTCAATCTTAGATTTGATGCTAGACGGGTCAGATTTGATGCCGTGCTTCTGGAAGAAGTCCTGTTTTTCCTGGTTAAGCTGCTTTATCTCAGCCACTAGTTTCTTAACCTCGTTATTATACCTATCCCGTTTAGACTTTTCATCATAAAGCTGCTTTGAGAATTCGTCGTTAGTGTGCTTTATCCCTTTTATATTAGTTATAAGTGAAGAAACATTCTTGTATAGGTCTTCTTTCTTCTTAAACCAAGACTCTTTCTGTTCATTTAGGGTGTTGAGCTCTTTCCTAAGTCCTGCTATCTCTTGCTTGAGTTCTCTGCTCTTTTGGATTAGTTCATCTTTCTCTTTGTTGTCCATTTATCAACACGATTTTTTCCGCATACTTTTGAAAAAAAGGGAAAATAAGGCTTTGCTGTGTTTATCCGAACAGCGCGCCTAGTCCTGCTACTGCTTTAGCTTCGTCTTCCTTCTTCTCTTCTGCGGATTTTTCTTCTTTCTCTTCTTCTTTCTTAGCTTCGCCCGCAGGCGCTGATGCCGGAGCCGCCGCTGCTACTGGTATTGCTGCTTCTTTTATGGCCTTCTCTATATCTACGCCATCAAGCGCGGATACTAGCGCTTTTATTTGTGCATCATCTTTCTTTATACCAGCAGCTTCTATAACTTTTTTCACGTTAGCTTCGTTAATCTCTTTGCCTGCTTTGTGCAATAGCATCGCTGCGTATATCAGTTCCATTGTATTTTACCTCCGAAACTATTTTATTATGAACCCCAAAAAAATATTCCTTATCCTTCCAGATGCGCAAGCTTCTTTACAGCTTCCATCTGCATGTTCGCTTGTCCGAGCATCCTAGCCGCTTTGTCCTCAGTCATTATGTCAGTCGACTCTACCAACGCTAAGGTGTCCCTATGCGCCTTACTTATCAAGAGCGTAACGTTCTCTGAAGCGATATACCCTATCTCGATTGATAACGCCATACTCTCGGATATCGCGGATCTTAAGCTGTTCATGTATGATTCTTCATCTATTTCTAGCAATGAGCGGTCGTATATTGTTCCGTTTTCATAAACTAGGACTATGTTAAGACCTACTTCCATGGGTTCTATTCCAAACCTTGCCAGCATGTCTGCCTGTTTAGGGGTTATCTTTTCTCCGGATTTTACGAATTTGACATCTGCGATTACTGAAAGTTTACCTTCTTCTACCTTGGTCTTTATTCCTACTTGCGCTAGTTCACTTATTATAGGCCCTGGCGTGAACTGCGTAGGTCCTGCAGGTATCATAATGTCTGTTGGGGCTATCTGCCCAGCCTTAGCAGGGGCTTTAGACTTACTAGCCGCCAAAGTTTTGTAAAGCTTGAAAGGGTTCTCTTTCGTGAATATTAGCGCAGGCATGCCACTCATTGAGCTAACAACCTTATCAATGTTAGGCTTTTCCTTCATCTGCTGCAAGGCTATCTTGATAAGCCTCTTCTTGGTCATCTTAAGCTCTAACATCTCTTTAAGCTTAACCCTCATCCTCTGCAGCTGCAGTGTCGGAAGGTTTTCCATGTCTACTAAGCCGAATATAGGATAAGAGTTGACAAGCTTGATTATGTCTTTCACTTCATCTTTCTTCCATTCAGGTATTTTTTTAGCACCTTTTCTTGTCATCTTACTCACCTCCCTCTTCAGGCTTCTTCTCCTCTTTCTTTGCCTTTTCTTTCTTACTAGCCGCTTTGGTTTCTCTAGCTTCATCGCCTATTACAACAGGCGATCCCATAGTGAGTTTTATCATGACGTTCCTGA
>VGLX01000047.1 GCA_016866645.1 Candidatus Woesearchaeota archaeon
TCCACCTGGAAGCTTATCATTGTCTTGTAGTCGTAATCGTTGAACATCAGGCTGCACTTGTTGTTCTTCTTGGCGTTGTTGAATGTCTTTGTGCCGTACATCTCTATGCTGCTGATCAGGCTTTTGTCAAAGTCTTCTGGCGAGGACTGGAGATCTAACAAGAACTCGAGACGTTTCTTGGTAGTTTTCTTCCATGACTTCTTCTTGCACTTGTCTATGAAGGCTACGCACTCTTTGATGTAAAAGTTTATGGCCTCATCTTTTGGGACCAGTCCTGTTCCTTTGACCGCGAGGTTTATCTTGTCGCCGTAAGTCGCCATCACCGGCAGGTGGGCTTCGTAGCCGATGTTCTTGCCTTTGATCATGGCTTTTATGCCTTTCTTTCTCTTTTCAATCTGCCATTCCCAGAATTCTTCAGGAAGCTCCATCGATAAGAAAGAAGGCTTGGATGTTTTTAAATATTCTTATGTGCGCTTCTTCAACCCTGACTCTACAGCCACTGCTTCAGCCTTTTCTAAGTCCCCCATCTTCTTGTAGTGCCTTATCGCGGACTTGTAATGCCTCATAGACTTCTTGTACATCACGTTATGCATCGCTAGACGAGCAGCTTTTAGGAAATGGTCTGCTTTGTCCTTGGGCATAGCGTTCTTGGCTGCTTTCTCGTAGGCCCTTACTGATAGGTGGTCAAGTTTTGCTTTGGTCGCGACCTCTGAAGCAGTATCTGCCATTCCGCATTGGGTGTAAAGCTTAACAGCCGCTTCTATCAGCCCGGCTTCTTCGCATATCTTAGCTGCCGTCGCGTAGTTGTTCCTGTTCTTTTCTAGCTTGATAGATTTCTTGTAAAGCTTTTGCGCTAGCTGCCTTAGGTTCAGGCTTGTCGCACGCCTAGCCCCCCTTAATAAGTAGTGGGACTTTTCGTTAGGCTTCTCAGACTTGTTGGCCAAGTGCTCGTAAACCTTAACTATCCTTTCCGGGCTGATCCTGGAAGCTACTCGTTCAGCATCACGGGTGTAACTTTCTTTCTCGCTAAAACTGAGAGAGAAGATAGCTGCCCGTTCGTAATAATTGACCGCCTTGTCTAACTCCCCATTTGATTCTGAGAGTTTTGCTTTGGCTAAAAGTTTTTCTGGGGTTTGAGCCATGTGTTAAGAGTTGAGGCAGGGTGTTTAAAAAATTTTGCGTATAAATCTTTATATAGTCTTAAGGTTTAAATCACTCTATGAAGCATGATAGAAAAATCCGGCTTAACCGCACTTTAGGGTTCTGGTCTTTGCTGTTCTGCAGCATAGGGGCGATTCTAGGCGCAGGGATTTATGTGCTGATAGGCAAGGCTGCAGGGATTACCGGCAATTCTGTTTGGCTGTCTTTCGGATTCTCTGCTTTGCTAGCGGTTTTCACAGGATTAAGCTACGCTGAGCTCGTCTCGATGTTCCCGAAATCCAGCGCAGAGTATGGTTACACTAAAAAGGCTTTAGGGGAAAGAATAGGTTTCGTTACCGGCATGCAGATAATCATCGCAGGTTTCGCCTCTGCTGCCACTGTAGCTATAGGCTTCGCAGGATACTTCTCAAGGCTTTTCGACACAAGCATAGTGCCTGTAGCGGTTATCCTGATAATACTATTGTCAATGATTATGGTTTATGGCATAAAAGAGTCGGCCACCATGGCGATAATCTTCACGCTCGTAGAGATGGTCGGGTTGATAATCGTGATAATCGTCGGGATACCCCATTTGGGACGTGTTGATTATTTCAGCATGCCTCAAGGATTCTCAGGAATCTTCGCAGCAGCAGCTCTGATATTCTTCGCTTACATAGGCTTTGAAGAGATAACACGGCTCGGGGAAGAGACTAAAGATCCTGAAAAGACAATCCCTAAAGCGTTGTTGTTCTCAATCGCTATATCCACTGTGTTTTACATACTTGTCGCAATAGCTGCGGTAAGCGTGATAGACTGGAACATATTGGGAGAGTCTAAAGCTCCGCTTGCAGAAGTCGTAGCAACAGCCCTCGGCAGCAAAGCGTTCCTTCTAATATCGCTCATAGCATTATTCGCCACAGCCAACACTGCGCTGTTCATGATGGTGGCCAATTCGAGGATAATCTATGGCATGGCTGTGGAGAAGATACTCCCTTCAAAGTTAGGTTACATATTGGAAAGCAGGAAAACTCCTTTGTATGCTATCCTGATAACGATGATAGTGACAATACTGTTCGCGATAGTAGAGAAGATAGAAACTGTAGCAAGCTTAACTGACTTTGCTTTATTCTTGGTATTTTTCACGATAAACCTTGTGGTGATAATAATGCGCTACAAACAACCAGAGACTGTAAGACCGTTTAAGATGCCTTTAAACTTTGGGAAGCTCCCAGTGATTGCCTTGTTTGGGATGCTGGCTTCGTTGGTTATGGCATTCCACATCGATACCGTGATGATAGTATATGGGACTTTAATCCTTGCAGGATTATTCTTGGCCTATGAAGCCATGAAAAGATGTACTTTCCAATTTTAATCATTCTTTTATTTTTTCAGCCTCAATACTGAGAACGAAGTGCAGAATTCTAATGGTTCCTGTTTTGGGTTGTCAAAATATACGCGTATTATCATGTCGTGCGTGTTTAATATTCCGTCTGCTTCTCTTTTGAACTCGCTGTCAGGGCAGTTTTTGTCTTTGTAAAGGACTCCTACGTGAGAGTTGTCAAAGACTATAAGGTCTCCTTCTTTAACGTCTTTTCCGAAAATCAGGAAGGGCTTCCGGAAACCGTGGAAGCGATACCAGCCACCCCCTTAAAAAGGATATATCGTTTTTATTTATATACTACCCTATTTAACGATATATCGGTAATATTTATATACTCCAAAAGAATACGATATGCTATGCAAGACAAGGTTAAAGAACGCATCATCAGGGTATTGCTAACCGAAAAACAGCCCTTAAGCAAGTACAGAGCTGCTAAGCTAGCTCACGCCTCATTCGGCTGGACGCATGAATTCTTAAGCCAACTAGAAAGACTAAAACTAGTCGACAAGACAAAAGTTACTAACCCTAAAGGGCTGATTGGATACTGGCTGTCATTCCACAAAAAACCGAAATACCGGGAGTACATGATACAAAAGCCTTTAGATCTCCTCAAGAAAACAAAGCTAGACTACGCAATCACCACTTACTACGCTGAGAATAGGGTGCAGCATTTCCTATTCCCCTCAAGGCTTGATATTTACATCAAAAAAGAGGACTTAGAAGAATGGCATAAAGCCTTGATGAAAGAAGGGCTGTACGGCAAAGGGAACGTCAGGCTCCTGATCAACGGCGCAGGACCACTGTATAACTCGCAGAAAATCCAAGGCCTAAAAATAGTCTCACTGCCACAACTGATACTGGACCTGAAAGCCGAATCAGGACCATGCGAAGAAGCAGCAGAGATGCTGATAAAAAAGCTAAAAGAAAATGTACGCTGAATTCGAGACCAGAACATCATATGAGTACCTGCAAGAAGTTATCAAGTCCTTAGAAGATCCTATCTGCATCTTGGGAGGATGGGCAGTGTTCTTCCACGTAAACAAGAATTTCCAAAAGTCCCAAGGAAGACCTTACTTAGGAAGCAGGGATATAGATTTAGGATTTCACTTAGACAAGAATATGGCCCTAGAAGAGATGAAAAGCTCTGCCTTAGCCAAAGATGTAGACGTTCTGCAAAACAGGCTGAAGTTCAAGCCGATTTCCTTCAGGTTCTTCAAAGAGATTCATACAGAAACAGGAAAAGAGATAGAAACAGGACATGTGCCGTCTCATTTCATCTTTCCGATGTATGTTGACCCAATAGTAGACTTCATCCCGAAAAGATTCAAAGAAGTGTTCCATTTCCAGCCTATTGACGAGCCTTTGCTACAGTTCGCTTTCAAAGATAAAGCGTTCAGGGAGGAGCTTGAAGACTTCAACAAGAGATTATGGGTGCCGAAGCCAGAATTATTGGCCGCAACAAAAATAAACGCCCTTAAAGGAAGGGATAAAGGGCATAAGAAAATAAAAGACATATGCGACATCTTCGCCTTGCTCTGGTATTCAGGAGAAAAACCACAACTTATCAGCAAAAAAATCAGGCAGTTCACTCCCAAAGGTACAATAAAAAAAGCATATGGCACCATAAAAGAGAAAGATTACGAAAAAGCGGGCAGCCAAGTAAACCATGACACTAAAGAAGTGAAAAAAGTAATCGAAACATTAACAGCTTAAGATTTGCACTCTTCATCCTTGTCAGATGTTAGTTCTTTGCCACAAACTATACAATGTTCCATTCGCAACCACTCCCCCTGTTAGTAGCTGCGAGGCGCCTTGCGCGGAGAGTATACTAGACAAGCCTCGGTTATAAACTTTGTAATGAAAAACACAATACAAAAGGGGATTAGAACGTTATGTTAAAAGCCTCAGAGGGGATTTGAACCCCCGACCTATTGCTTTCCTTGCTTTCTTGAAGCATACGAGGCAATTGCTCTATTGCCCTGAACCTTGCAGGTTATCCGGGCTGAGCTACTGAGGCATCAACAGTTGCACAGTATAAACTCATATAACCTATTGAATACTTGCTTTTTATATTTTCCCTTTAGAAGTATGTGCTGCTCGCCAGGGAGTAGCATGATCTTTCTTTCTTTGCTTTTCACTTGTTTGTATATCTGGAAGGGTGAGTCGTTGCTCACTCTCCTGTCTGCTGTGCCTTGGACTATTATTATAGGGCTCTCGACACCTTTTATTGCCAGGTGGGTTTCTTTGATAAGCTTGATAAGCTCGTACTTAGTTTTCAAAGGTATTGATCCAGGATAGCTGACCATGTCATCAGGATGCTTTTTGTGGAATCCTATCATCGATAGCAGATTGCCTTTCAGGTTCAGCTTGTAAGGAGTTCCTAGGGCCATAACCGCTGCTGGCTTGTACTCGTTAGCCAGGTTCAGTGCTAACAGTCCGCCCATAGAGAATCCTAAAACCATAGTCTTCGGGTATACCTTGTTGAACTCTTCGTAGGCTGTCCTCGCCGAGTCTAGCCAGTCTTTTCTCGTGGTTTTCACAAGGTCTTCCTTGCTGGTTGCGTGGCCCGCTATTCTCGCTCCGAAGTTAGGAATCTTTTGCCTGTACAAGAAGTCGCCTAGCTCCCTAACCTGGTAAGGCGTCGCTGTAAGGCCGTGGAACATCAACACTCCGAAGTCTTTCTTAACCTTATTATAGAACGGCTCTCCTTGAGCCATGAACTCTCCTTTCAAAAGGTCTTCTAGCATTTTTATAATTGTTTCAAAATCTCTTCTTTTGTTTTATACTTCTTCTGGCAGTCCGGGCATACTAAGTGTTTCTTGCCTTTAGCGTCTTTCACGTAAGTGCCTAGCATTTTCTCCAGGAATGTTTCCTCAACCTTGTTCTTGCATATGTCGCATTTCATGAGTGTTTAGCGTTATTTGATTGTTTATAAACCTATTTGCTTTTTGTTATACCGGTATGCGGCAGTGCCATCCGTTACTGCTCAGTTGCCTTTTGTACCAAGTTTCGTTATTAAGCACAGGGTTTCTTTCTTTTCTTATGTATTTGAGCATGTTCTTTGCAGGCCAAATAGACTCCCAGTCTAAGCCTTCCAAGAACCCGTCATCAACATTGATTCTTACACCATACAGTTCCCCTTCTTTTTTGATTTCAAAAGTGAATAAGTGCCCAGAATCAGGGTGTTTTCTTTTATCATCAGGTCTTGGAAACCTGTAACTGATTTTCATATCTTTAACAGATGATAATACTTCTTTTTCTTTTTCGGTGAAGGGAAGCATTTCATAAATGCCTAAGCTGTGCGTAGTTAAGTAGCCTAAAAGTAAGCTGTAAAGTAAACGTTACCTAAACTGAGATTTTTAGTAGCATAACATAATGCGATTGCGCTATTATACGCTTCTGTTAGGAATGAATCCTGGTGCAACATTCAGCCGAAGGCTGATGGGCGAAGAGGTTTCGGGGCTCACTAACATCTAACTTATGGGAATGAATATTAATGGAATAAATAAATAAACTAAACCTGCGACTATAAGCAGGATATATGTAGTTGATTTTAATTTTGATTTCCACAACAACCAAATGGCTCCTGACAATATTGTAATTTCAGATGCTAAATCAATCCAAAACCACGGTTGGAATATAGTATAATTCCAAAAATCTAGATAACCTTCCAACCCCCCACTAATGTTCTCTCTGATATATCCACCAAATGCGCTTTGTAGGTATAATCCAAATATTGATAATTCAAAAAGTAAAGCTCCTATCAATATTATCTTATAGCTTATGGATTTTTGAGGCTGGGTCTTTGTTAAAAATAATGTTCCAAATAAAAGGGACAAAGAACTTGTTTCCATTGCAAGAACGCCAAAAACCCATACGTATAAAGTAATCCATAAACCCTGTGGCAAAAAGTCAGTAATCCCATAAAAAACCCACCACTCAGCATTAATCAGAATAAAAACGATGAATAGAACAATGCTCGCTATAAACCATATTCTATTTTTATTCAGGTTGAAATCAAAAGAAGGCTTGAAAACTTCGATAAATAAACCAACGAGTATGAGAGAAAATCCAAGAGTTATTGTACTATAAAAAAGAATTATGGCAAGCAATCTTGAACCTATAAAATTATTTATCATATCAATAACTGGAACTGCCATGCCCTCAGTTACTAAGTAATACATAAAAAGTAAAATAAGAACGGCAAAGAATACAGCAAAGATTCGATTTATTATTTGTTTGGGATTCTCCATATTAAGATATAGAATAAACTTATTTAATAATGTTTGTAAATGCGAGCCCCTGAAACTTGCAAATCTGCTTTAGGGTTTAAGAGGAGACATATTCTATCTACTGCTCAAGTTAATCAAATAATGGTCTGCTTTGTCTTCGCATCTGATGTACAACCGGTCTACCGTTAAGTAATGCTTCTCGACTAAATGCGCATTGCTGGCTTTGTTCTTATCCAGTAAAGTGTCTTTCTCTAGTGTGAACTCGATCCTGTCGAATGGTAAGCTTTTGTAACCTAAAGGGTTTTCAGAGAAGGTAGCGTTTATTATCCCTGGAAGGTCTTCAGTTACAGTTTTTATCTCGACATATGACAGTCCAAAATTAGTATTTTCTAAGCGTCTCAGGTTTTTGTACCACATTGAGATGTTCTCATATTCTAATGTCATCTCGGTTCTGTCTTTGAAATCAAGTTTTACGCAATTGGTATGCTCTTTTTCTTTGCTAAAATCTGCGAAATCCATGTAATTTTTTATTAGGTCGTGTAAGCCGACACTTGCTTTTTTTTCTTTGTAATCGCGTAATTCTTCTGACTTCACGTCCAAGTCTTTCTCAGGTAAAAATGTTCTAGGGAGTTTCATCTTTTCCTGCGCATGTTTTTAACCTTGTAGAGGTTTATCTTGAAATATTCTGATGCTAGCTCTTTGACATCTTTCTCGAATGAGCTTCTGCGAGGCCCTCTTTCATCACCAAGGTGTAGATAGCCGACCCTCTCTATGTAAGGCTCTTTCTCTTTCGGAGCAGGGGTGTAGTCGTCAGTCGTGAACATTGTAGGTATTGTTATCTCTTCACCTGCAGCGTTTGGCACTGTCGCTCTGGCGGTGTACTTCTCTGGATTCTTGGAATCTTTCTTCCATTTTATCTTCCCGGAGTATGTGTCCTTGATTATTCTCTTGAACGCGCGCGATTCAAACTTTTTCTCTTTTTCTGCTATCTCTGGATATGTCATCTTTCTGAAGTCTATGCCATCGTAGAAGATTGACACCCAGTTCTGCATCAGGTCTTCAATGTCCACGAATTTTGGTTTTTCCTTATGGGGCTGGTTAAGCTCTTCAATCCTCCTATCAAGATTCTTTTTGGTTAGGAATATGTTCGGTATTTTCATTTGTAGTCGAAATATTCGCAGAGCAGCTTTGTCATATTTTTATTTCCCGCAAAGGAGTTTAGGCATAGCGAAGTCTCATTACCTAAGTAAAAGTGGTCAC
>VGLX01000048.1 GCA_016866645.1 Candidatus Woesearchaeota archaeon
TCATAGTCCAGTCTTCGCATTTTGCCATGCCGAGGCCTGAGACTGCTGCTATAGCGTTGTTGACGCATGGCCCGCCTACAAGGATTAGGTTGTAGTTGGCTTCTGAGCCTGCTATTTCAGTGTCTAGCTTGGTTAATGGCGTTATTTCTTTTACTGTGCAGGTTTCTGCTCCGCCTGCTACTGCTGCTGCTGAGCCTTTCACTACGATGTTGGCCATTACTTGGTTGTTAGGTATTTCTAAGACTACTTTGTCGCTTGATCCTCTTGCTTTCGGGTCCCTTATTATTATTCCGTATCTCGTCCTGTGGTCTTCGTCTTTGGTTCCTATGTTAACTGCTGTTGCTGTTGCTCCGATGTCAGTATCGCCGCTGCCAGTCCATATTAGCTCGCTTGCTTCTTCTGAGGATGCTGTTGCTCCTAGGCTGCTGAATTGCAAGCCGCTATGCGTCCATCTCATGGTGATGTTGTCGTCGTCGAATGGTAAGTCTGTGCTGTCGTAAGGTCTTAAAGTTAGGTCTACTATAGTAGCGCTTACACGATTAAACCTCATTCGTAGGTCTGTGCTTTTCGTGTTTTCATAGTTCACTTGCAACAGTTCGTCATCGGATAAGTCTAATAAGGATTCACAACCTGCCATTAGGACTTTACTGTTCGTGTCTTCGTAATAAACACCTAAAGCATCAGAGTCTCCAGCGCTTTTGTTGCCGCATCTCCATAGCCATACCTTGTCTGTTTTCTGCTCTGAGGTTAGATTATCCACACCAAATGCGTCTCTTACTATCAGCCCTTCTGGCTGGTTCGTGTGTATGTATACTGCGTCAGCGCTTTGAGCTGTCGAGTCGTCTGGCATTGCATCGCTAAGGTCTGCGTCTGTGTCAAGTTCGAACGTGTACGTCTTGTAGTCTGTGTCTTTGACTGTTAATGATTCTAGGCAGATTCTTAAGTAGTTGTTAGGCAGGTCGATGCATTCTCCGACGCCTGCTGGGTTGTCGCTATCGTCGTTCCATACGAATTTGTTTTCGATACCTATGTATGGGCCTGTAAATTCCTGAGTGGTGTATGTCGTGGTTGCTGATTTGCTGTTCAAGTTGCCGTTGTTCCACACCCAGTTTGGGCTGTCTGTGTCTTCGCCTGTGTAAGCGTCTCCGTCCTTGTAGGTTGCCGTGGCTTCTTTGCCTACGATTAAGGTTGCGGATCTTTGTGCTTTCGTGGTCTCGTAGAACGTGTCTTCTACTTTTATTTCGATGCCGTTGACTGTTTGCGCTGTTGAGCTTAGAGTTTTCTTGACTCCGTCCACGTTTACTATCACTGTGCCTCCGTCCCCTACGTTTTCTAGGGTTACGGTTTTGCCTTCGACTTCTACTGAGTCTCCGACGTCCATGAAGTATTCTGTCCCTACTTGGGCTGTGAACTTCGTGGCATCGTCAGCGTTTATGCTTGTTATTTTTAATGTCTTTCCTAAGAATTTTATTTCTAAAGGCTCACTAGATGTCGTTTTGTTAGGTTCCATAACTTCATCAAATACGTAGTAGTATTTGACAGCTCGAGCGTCTGCTTCTAATACGATGTCTGTTTGGTAGTCGTCTTCAGATGATGTCAGTGAAGTCGCTAATCTTATGTACTTGTCACTCTGCCCTAAAACTAGGACGTCTCTGGTGTCGTAGTTCGAGCTTTGGAATGTTATCTCCCCATCCCACATGCTGTCTATATCGTCGTCTTCTAATTCCATGTCCAGCGTTGTGCTGTTAGGGTTTGCTATCGGCATTCCCAATGGGATGTCTTCTGTTATTCCTCCGCTGACTGTTACGGTTCCTCCGCCAGTCGTGCAGGTCTTGCTCTCGAATTGCATAGCTGACGTTATGTCTGCTACTCCGATGCTGTCTGCAGCGTTGGCTGCCGCTCCGACGACGAATACGTTGCTGTTGTCGTATGCTCCGCCGGTTACGAATGGCGCTGGGTATTCGCTTAGGTCAAGAGCCATCGCTCCTGTTAAGGTAGCCCCTAGCATTGCTACTCCAGTACCTATCGCAGCCACTTTTTTCAATGTTTTTAGTACTTGCATTTATAACACACCTCCATGTGTTTTTTATATCCTGAAAATATCAGGTCGTACTTTTGGTAGATAGTCGTTTCTCACCAATTCTTTTTTTTTATCAAAGTCTCTAGTGGTCACTCTATTGTCTTATCCTTTAATGCTCGTTGTCTGTTTATAAAGATTATGGTGATTTCCTGCTATTTTAACTGCTGTTTTAGGGTTAGAAGGCTTGTATTGCCAGTTTTTTAAGGTTTTAGCCGTTTCAAACATGTTTTTATCACTCTGTAATGGTGTTATTTTATGCAGTATGTTAGTCTTATAGTAATATCCCTTAAGTCTACGCTGCCTGCTTTAGTCTCTGACGCGCCTGTACAGCCGCCTTTGCTTATGAACTCTTCCTTCCCTTTTAAGATTTTAAACTCGTACTCCTGCCTTGGGTTGTAAGCTTTCATAACATCATCCATCTCTGCTATTATGAACTCTTTGCACGGCTCGCCGCAAACAAGCCCGCCTGAAGACGTGTAACATTCCTTGATTATAACATCCATCTGGTCGTAAGGGACTTTAGAATAACAAGGGGTTAATTGCATGAATGAGCTTAACAGGCTTTGCACCTTCTCAGACTGCACCACGTCCCTGGTAAGGCTTCCCTTGTCAGCCTTTCCTGCCAGCATTATGTATATCAAGCCTATGAATATGAACAATACTACTATGGTTAATAAGCCCATTATTTCAGTCTGGGATTTTTTTCTCATCTTAGTATATCGTCACCTTTAACTGCCCTAACGTATAAGCCCTGTTAGTAGGATAGTATAACGCTACTGGCATAGTCCTGAACACTGACCCTGCGCCTTTCTTAGGATTATTATATATAGTCCAGTTGCCGCATCCTATAGGGGGCGCTTCTGGATAGTCTGGAAGCCCGAAGATGCTTATATCACATTCTTTGCCGCTAGTCTGAGGGTGTAGCTGCTCCACGCTTATGACCATATAGCCGAACAAGTCACTGTAATGCCTCCTGTGCTCTACAAAGTCTGGGTTTCCTTCCTTGTCTTTCATGCTTAAGACTAACAGTTTTAAAGTGTCTACGCAGCCTTTAGCCCCTCTGCCTTTCAAATGAGAGCATTCTATCTCTGGCAGCTGGGCAACGCTGCTTATTATAACTGCCGCCTTATCCTCGCTTATCCTTTCTTGAGTCTTTTCCATGCTTGAGCCTGAAAATTTGAAATAGAACACCATGCCTATCACTATTATTACTACGACTACTATCATCACCATGATCATCTCTATCATCCCTATCTGTGCTTTCTTAAAACAGGACTTCACACTCTTCATACCCTCCTAAGTCGTTATCATTAAACTCGTTTATCAAGTCTGCAAGGTTTGATAATTGCAAAGCAGTATCTGAATCGCCAGGGTTGGTTTTCAAAACTTGTATCTTGCCTTTCATATTATTCAGCATGCCTATAATGCTGTTATACTTGCCGTCGTACTCGCATTCCTGCCTCTTAGTCGCTAACCTTTGAGCCTTGGCAGTATAAACGTTGATCATCCTTTCCATCTCATCTAAAGCCCTGCCGTATTGGCATTGGTAAACCCCTATGCTGTCTGCCATCACCGCAGCGAACATTAATTCTCTTCCTATAAACGTAGAAGCGCCTGTAAGCTTGTTGCCTTCGTAAAAAGTCACTGTCCCGGAACACTTATACCCTGGCTCGTCCTCGTCCATGCAATAATTAGACACTACCAAGCTGCTCCCTTTCAAACCATTTGACACGCCGTTTTTTTCTTCGAAATAATTAACCTTCACCATGTCATTAATCTTCAGCTTAGCAACAGCGTCTGCTTCTGAGTCGTAATATTTTACGTCAAACTCTCTCGGCAAATGGTCCATCTCAAAAACAGCCGTAGCTGGAGGAGTGCTGCTGATCCTCTTGACAAAGTCTTGGTTGTTAGCGTTGAATATTAGGTAATACTTGCTCCTGTCATTCACCAGGTAGAATATGTTAGTAACCCTGAATGGGAAATACCAAGAGGTAGTCCACGCTTTTAACTGCCTTGCTTTCATCTGTTCTGGACCGAAAACAATCCTTGGGATAGGGACTAAGAACTTCTGTCCCGTAACTGTGAACTTTCCGCAGTTAGCGCCGGTGCCGAATTTCATATCCACTAATTGGGGCCATGGCGTGCTCGGCAAGAGGTCTGTGGATGATACTGAAACTGAAAACGCCTGCATAGAAGCGTCAAGGGAATGCAAGACTTCTGCTTTTATGACTTCCTTGCCGGTTGATTCAGCCTTGAACGCGAACTTTATGAAAAAGATTAATATTATCGCTCCGACTATTAACGCGAATATGTATTGGAACGCCGGGCTTACGTCTGCCTTCTTACTCAGCCTGTACTTCAACATGGTCACCCATAGAAACTATTCTTATATATTGTCCGTTCTTGACGCATACTGGATTATTAGCCTGTGACTCTAAATTAAGGTAAGGTATGTAAAACGCTGATTCTTTAAAGTCCTTAGTCGGGAAGAAGAACATATTCCTTTCAGTGTTGGCTGAGAAAAGTTTTTCATAAAAAAGTTTTTTGGCAGCAAAGTCCGGCGGGTATCCTGTTCCTGCCCCAGGCCTCCAGCCTTCCGCCTTGTATTTTTTATAATCAAAAAAACATATGCTCTGCGCTTTTGAAGGGAACTGCAGCCTTACTTTCTTGCTGTTGCCCTCTTCCAAGTAATAATACGCTTTTATCGTTGTCTTAAAATCATTGATTTCCTTGTTAGCGCTTATCTGCTCCGCCATCGGAACCAGTTTGAAAACGTAATACAAACCGCCAGCTAACGTTAACGCTCCGACTACTAGCGCGAAGATCATTATGAAAGGCATCCCTAAAAGCTGTCCCCTCTTTTTCATGGTTTTTAATATGCCTTTTTCGTTTATAAAAGTTTTTACAATAAAAAAAAAGTGGACGATGTAGTAATTAGAGCATTCCTTGTTTAACAACCCTACATTTACGCTGTGTTGGACTTTAGAAGCTGGCCCCAATCCCAAGGTTTTTCTAATATGAGATGCTGGCATTTAGCCCCTGTGTCTGCATAAACTTCAAAGCCTTTATCGTAAGCGTCTACGACAAACCAAGAGTCGTCAAAAAGCAGGTCATTCGGGTCGTATCTGAACTCTATCTTTTCCAAAACCTTCCGATGAATCAGGATGCAGCCCGTGCCGCACACGTGAACTTTTATTAAATGAGGAGTAGCTAGCTCTTTATTGTTAAGGTAGCGCAGTTTGTCTCCCTCTTTAACGCAGATGACCGCGCGAAGCTGTCTTTCACCTTTACTATTCGTTAACGGGTTATAATACACGCCGGTTACGACATCCTTATCATGCCTTATCAAGCGTTCAACAATATCATCCGGGGGGATTATATCCTGATCAAGATTAAGAAAATAATCATACCCTTCCTCTAAGGCTTTTTTTCTTAACAAGTTCCTGCTGTTAATCATCCTAAGCCTGGCTTTATCAGCCCATGGTATTCTCGTAACTGGAAGGCCGGCGTTTTTAACCTTTTTTGAAAAATCATCTTCTTTGGAATTGTCAACAAAAAACAAGTCATGGTTAGGGTAAGTAAGCCTTTTTCTAGAAGCAGCAAACTTGTCAAAACAGTATTCGTATAAGTCTGAGATAGGGCTGCCGACTAATACTTTAGGCATGTTCATTCTTTAATACCTTCCCAGCTCCAACCTTTGATCAAGTGCTTGCATTTTAGTGAAGTGTCTGCAAAGATGTTAAAATTGTTGTTGAAAGCGTCGTAAGCGAACCATATGTCATCAAAGCCTTCGTATTCTTTTCCGAATCTGAATTTTATTTTTTCTAAAACTTTTCTGCGTATTAAGACGCAGCCGAGGCCGCAAGCGCCGACCTCAATAATCCTTGGTGTAGTAACTTCTTGTTCTGACATGACTTTTAATCCGCTTTTACCGGATTTTTTCCATAATACTGGGGCGAGCCCTAGGTCAATCCCTTCTTTATTCTTTTGATAAGTAAAGTACACTCCTGTGATTATTTCTTTGTTGTGTTCTAACAGTCTTTGAATAATACTTACTGGGGGTATTACGTCTTGTTCTAATGAGAAGAAATAATCATAGCCTTCATCCAAGACTTTCTGTCTCAAGATGTTTCTCGAGTCTACAATCCTCTGCTTTGCACCTTCATAGTAAGGCCCTTTAACAACCGGGATGCCTAAGCTCTTAATTTTTTTATAATACTCGTCAGTCTTAGAATTGTCAACCAACAGAATATCAAAATTGTCATAGTTTAAAGATTTTAATCCTTCGGCGTAACACTCAAGAGCATAACTTTTATGTTCAGAAGTCGGGCAGCCTACTAAGATTTTTGGATTTTTCATCATTAAAAGTTTTTAGTTCTCCAATTTATAAAACTTATTAAAAAAAGTTTACAGTTTTGTTAGTATCTGTTCTTTCTTGAGTTTGAACTGTCTCGGGTTAAGGTTTAAGTACTGTATGTCTTTGAATGTTTTTATTATCGTTTTCAGTCTTGGCAGGTAATGCTCCAGCTCGTATAGTTTCAATAATGATTCATATTCTTTGAAGCTTACCTCAGAGTATATTAGTAATGTCATGATGTCTATCCTGTCCTTGTCCCCTTTTACTGATTCTTTCCTTTCTAACTCTGCGCCTTGCTTTAGTATCAACAATGCTTCTGGCTTTACGACTTTCAGGCCTTTTATTTTTGTCGCGTATTTTTTTATATCTTCTACTGGTATTGCAAGTTTTGAATAGAATGGCACATATATGTCCACGTCTATCTCTTCGAACTGTATCTCGTACTTTTTCAAGTTGTCATTCTTTTTAAGGCCGTATTTTTTTTTCAGGTAGTCTAATGTTTTAAGGTCTTCTAATACTATGTCTACGTCTTTTGACTTGTGAAGGCTCGTCCATAAGTATGCCGCCCAGCCGCCTATCAGGATGAAGTCAAAAGAGTCTTTGTTTAGTTCTACTAGTATGTTCCAGCTTTTCTCTGTTAATATGCTATTCCAGAATTCCATTTATCTTTTCCTCCATCGCTTTTAGGAAGTCTTTCGCATACCATTCTTTCACGTTCCATAAGTCTACGAATGTCTGGGCTAAAGTTGTTGTCTTTCCATAGCTTTCTATGAACGGGTCTTTTTTCATGACGAACAGGTTCGGGGTTTTGCTTGATGCTGGGAACCTTTTTTCTAATCCTTCGCCGTAGACGTATACTTCTGAATAGTCTGCCGGCACGTCTTTAAACCTGAGCTTGTATGCTGAGTAAGCCGCGAATACTATGTTGTCTGGCATATTGTTTTCTATGTTCCTTACTGGCATGTCTGCATATGTTTTGTATGTTATGTCTTTTTCCATGTTTCTTATGCTCGCCCAGTAGTATAGTATTTTTTTAGGGTCTGTTATTTCCATGCTTCGGAGTTTTATTCTTACAGCGTTCATTTTCCTTAAAGGCTTGACTGCATGGTTTACCGTGCTTAATGACATACTAAGTTTTTTTGACAGCTCCAGCTGTGTCAGGCTTCTGTTCTTCTTTTCCATCGCCTGGAATAGTATTTCCCTGTAGACAAGTTCTATGTTTTTCATGTTTCTAATTAGAGAAGTGTTTATTTATAAATGTTTCGATAATCATGGCTTCATTCCGTAATTCTTTAAACTTTGAGGTCTCTTAATATTTGGACTTTTAGGGTTTTATGGGGGTTTAGAAGAAAGAAGAGGTGGTAGAATATGGGCAAGGCAAATGTTCGCCTTAACCCCCGAGTTTCACAGTCTGTACGCAAAAACATTGTGGAACTCGCCTGCGGCTTTTTGAAGCCGATACTGCAAGAAAGGTTCAAGGAAAGTAATAAGTCTTGTGGTAGGAGGG
>VGLX01000049.1 GCA_016866645.1 Candidatus Woesearchaeota archaeon
TCATGCTCATGACAGATATGTTTAAAGAGCCTTTATTAGCGACGCACCATTCGATGCCTGATAGCAGATCAGATGACGTGCATCCTCCTCCAGAATCACAGACTTTCATCATAGCAATGTTTGATCCAGGTGCTACGCCTATCACACTGCCCTTAGCCGATGCTATTCCTGCCACATGAGTGCCGTGGCCATGGTCATCTTCACAAGTCGTTGTGCCATCAATAAACGTTTGACATCCTATGATCTTACCTTCGAACGAAGGATGGTCTGTGTCTATTCCTGTGTCTAATATGCATATCGTCTCGCCTGCGCCTGTTAAGTTCTGCCCATCAACTTGATAAGCGTGAGTTCTTGAGGCGTTTATCATAGGAACCGATTCAGCAAGGTTTACAGTATAGACTTTATCAAAGATTATCCGTTCAACTTTAGGATTGTTTTTCAAAGATTCTAATCCTTCTCTCGTTACTTCTCCTGAGAAACCATTAACCAAAGAGAAGCCATGACCTTTCTTAAAACCGTTAACGGAGAATGTTTCAGTGTTTCTCTTAGCCGACCTGAGTCGTATGTTTTTATCAGAGTCTTTTAACAATACTATCACCTTTGCTTTGCCTTCTATGTCTAGACTATTAAGCACTTCTTCATCGACTACTGATTGCTGCGCTTGAACAAGAACAACATTAGATAAGTATAGTGCAGTCAAGATAAATGATAAGACTAAGAATATGGTTATTAGCCCCCTCATTTTTTTCATCGTTGAAGACTTGTAAGTATTGAGACTTATTTAAATTTTGTCAATTATTTCTACACCTTCACTTACCATAAGCCACCTATGCTTTCTCTCATGCCCTATCTCAGAAACAGTCTGGAGTGATTCCATAGCCTCTGCAGGATGCATGCCTATCACTATTCCGAAGCTCAGAAGATCGCTTTTGCTTCTCATCTGCCACTTAGTCCTAGCAAAACTTCCCAATACCATGCGGAGCTTATGCTTTCGGCACAGCCTTACGTTCTGTATCATCCTGCCAAGAGTCTCTGCCCTAACGACCCCTTCGCTTCTTAAGACATCGTTGAAGTTAAAGCCTATAGCAATGTTGTTCTTCTTAGCTAATTTGCAAACGACCATATCAAGGCCTGAATTCCTGTGATGGAAAGAATCCCTCTTGACACCTTTCTCCGGGCTTAAGAGTAGGTCTACTTTTTTCTCTTCTACAACATTACGGTTGTTCTTGCTGCCTATGACCACTCTTAGGCCGTGCTCAGCATCAAGCTTTTTTTTAAGATCTTTCCTGCTGTTGAACTCTATAAGGCTTATTTTCAGAGCTTTATCAAACCCGAGGTCTAAGAAATGCTCTTCGCAGAGTGTTAAGTCTATGAACATGTTAACTTCTTTAATCGTAAAGCCTTATATTTAAATCTAACTTCTTTAAGTATAGCCTACAGAGCTGTCTTCTCTGTATTCCCCTCGTAAATACCCTTCTCCCCCAACTGTCACTCTTTTTTGTGGGCCTTCTTCCATGAGGTTTATTATCATTAGTTGTGCCTTGTTCTCTTCTATTTTGAATGGGTACCATATGACCTCTTCTCGTCCGTCTGTCGTATCTACGATGCCCACCCAGATCCTTTCAGTTAACGGAAGATTCGTAAAACAGGTTCTTAGCTCCCCAAGTTCTGCAGCGTTAAGGTTTATGTCTATGCCTCGCAATATGAGTATAGATGGAACTTTCTCAAAGCACCCGTCAAGGCTTACTATGCTTTTGCCATCATCAATTTTTATAGGCTTTTTCAGGTAATTCCCAACTCGGACCTTATTATCATAGCTTAACGTGTAGATTATTCCGAAGTTAGGATTCTGCGATTTTGAATAAGACATGAACAGTGTTGTGAAATTAGTGAAAGACTCTGTCACGTCGCCATTCGTCGATACTATCGAGTTTATCAGCTTAGCACTCTCAACCTCGTAATTACCGGTTATCTTCTCAAAATCACCCTTAAACTCGTAAACCTTAGCAAAGTTATAGACTACTGACAGGCTGTAGATAGCAAGGGCCATTATCAGCGCTGCGATGATGTACACTTGTCCTTTCTTGTTCATCTTCCAACCCTCCGCAGCTTCATCGTAGATATAATAGGTTTGTGCTTCCTTTCTATGTTCAACATGAGGAGGCTGAGCATAGCGACAAAGAACAGGCTGCCTAACAAAACAATCACTAGGTCTTTATCATATGTCAATTTTAAACATTCTAATCTTCCGCAATCTTCAGCACAGAAGCATTCTTCGCCCGTGCTGCATTGGCTGTCGCCGCATACGAATAATATCCTAGGGATGTTCTCAACACCTTGGCAGTTAAGCGCACAACTGCCTCCGCAATCCACCCCTTCTTCGTCTGAGTCTTTTACACCATTGTAACAATTAGGACAATTATGGTCACACTCTTTAGTATCCATATTAATCACATACACGGGCTTATTCTTAACCGACAAAGCATGGACCTCTAACTCTTCTCTCGCACCGCCCCTATCACCCGACACACTGGTTATCAGATCGTTATCAACTTTAGCGGTGTTCACGACCTCATCAATGTAGTCAGCACCGCCCTCAGGTATGACCTCTTCAGGAGTGTCTAAATCTAAAGGTGTTATGAAATCTGATGGGACTTCTAATGCGGGAGGCATTTCTTCTTCCTCTTCTTCAATTGGAACTTCAGGGACTACGGGCTCTGGAATCGGCTTGGGTATTATTTCTGTTTCAGAAGGATAAGTATAGTCCGTAGAAGTTGTGCCACCGCTTGTTGGCGTTTCTTCAACAGCAGCCGGGGTCTCTTCGCTGGTATATGAGCTGAATCCTGTAACGTTGAATTCTAAAACACCGCCCGAATAGCTGAGCTTAGTACAAACATCGGCAGGACATAACGTGCCATCTCTTAGGATTCTAGGATTAGAGAAAGTAAGCCCGTAAAAAGAAAGAACAGCCGACTTGTTAAGGTCAACACCAAAATCTGACATTAAACCTTCAATATCAATTGTGATATTATTGTTACTGACTACCATGTAACCAGTCATATTGCTACCGTTGCTTAAGTCCAAGATTTCATCAGTGAAGTTTATCATACCCAATGTGCTAACTTCGTATATATAACCTGAAACATTAGATGAGTTTTCTTCATTTTCCAAGTTAGTGGTGTTACCATCCCCGCCTTCGATAAAAATAATGCTTAAGTCCCAAAGTTCAGAAGTGTTGACATTGTTAAAAGTGTCATTGCAGCTAACGCTCCAGTTATACCTTCCTTCAGTAAGTCCGACTGAAAAGTTAGCATACCTCTCATTAGTAACATTAGTAGCGTTAAGCTCTCCGTTTATTGTCAACCAACAGGTATCTAGATTAATGTCTATCGCCGTGTAGTTGAAATACACTTGGCCGTCAGTATCTATGCGGGCGTTTAACGGGGTGTTAAGGTTAACACGGGGTATATAGTCTGAAGAGTATATGTAAGTCCTTCCGGCTCGGTTTTTACCTGACGGAGCAGAATAAGGTGCACCCACCATTATATCTGCGTAGTCATCATCATTGATATCCCCGACATCAACATTCCAACCAAACACTTCACCAGCCATAGTCGCATTAATGGTTATGTTAGCCAATAATGAAGCGTTCTGATTTATTGCTGAAGTGTAGTTTTCTCCAAAAAAGAGATAAACCGCCCCATCACCATTACCTGTTCCGCTAATACCGATTGATCCGTTAGGAAGTGTAACTGCACCGTCATAACCTCCAACTGCTAAATCAGCATAACCGTCATTGTTGAAATCCCCAACATCAATACCTGACCCGAACTCTTCAGGGTATGTTCCATTGATAGTAATGTTAGCATAGCTTCCAGCGCCTAGTCCTGCCGGGCCAGGGAAGCCGTTAATCGCAGAGCCATCATTATACGCTGCTCCGAAGAAGACATAAGCCTGACCCTCATAGGTGCCTTGTGTTCCAACACCGATTATTATATCTGAATAACCATCGTTATTCACATCTCCGGTATGAAGGCTACGATAATCGCCTAGCTGGTCCCAAGCTGAACCATTGATCGTGAAGTTTGCATAGCTAGAATATTTCTCATTAATCGCTGAAGTGTAAGCTGCTCCGAAATACACGAGCACTTGGCCCGCATTATTAACAGCAGGCGTATCAGCATAACGTGCACCGACCAATATGTCCGCATAACCATCATCGTTTATATCACCGCTGCCTACATCGCTTCCAAGATCCATGCTGCTCTCAGTAGCGTTTAGTGTTATGTTCGCATAGGAGTTAAACTCACTCATGCTTATTGTTCCGAAGTTGGCTCCGAAGAGAACACTAACTTGACCCGCCGTATTTATCGGAGCGCTATGGCGGGCGTTCGGTGAACCGACGATTATGTCATCATAGTTATCATTGTTAACATCCCCTACAGCAACAGACTCGCCAAGACGTGACTCGGCTGTGCCATTAAGGGTTATGTTAGCATAAGAACCAGACTGCTCGTTGATTGTTGAAGTGAAACTAGCACCGTAAAAAACTAGAACCTGGCCTGAACTGTCGTCTGTTTGGAAACCTGAATCATATGAAGACGGTGGGCTAGCAGCCTTAGATCCGACTATGATATCATCATATCCGTCGTTGTTAATGTCGCCGCTGGCAACATCCCATCCTAAACCATCAGCATGGTTATGCAAACCAACAAGAGCGGATGTGCCATTGATAGTTATGTTAGCATACGTAGCGTCCATATCCGTGATACCATTATTAGGCGCTCCGAAGAAGACAAAAACTTGGCCCGAATTAGTTGCCCCTACTGGAGATGGCGGGTCAGCATTGGAATCTCCAGCTATCAGGTCTTTGTAACCATCACCATTAACATCGCCAGTAGCAAAAGTCCAACCAAGCTGGTCATCTGCTACTTTACCATCAATCTTTGTTAATAAGATGGCAAAAGGAACATTTATGTCCAAAGTGAACGTTCCGACGGTGCTGTTATAGTTATTCGCAGAGTCATAACAGTAAACGGCCCATATGTATAACCCATTTGGCATGTCTACAACTGTGCTCTGTGAAACCCCGCTAGTAAGCCCGGAAAATGACTTGTTCAGATGCCATCCACCAGACCAGTTGCCCCAAAGCTCACAAGTACCCAAACCTAAACTGTCAGTAGCTGTAAAATTAAACAAAACCGTGTTAACAGTAGTTTCATTATAAAAGTCAATAGGACTGTTAAGGACAACAGTCGGAGGATTAAGGTCAACATTTAATGTGAAGTTTTGAACAGTGGTGTTTCTATTGCCTAAAGTGCTGTTACAATAAACACTCCACAAATACTGGCCATCTGCGATTGTTATATTGCTGCTGCCGTTAGTAACGCTAGCCGTAGGGCTGACAAAAGTCTCATTAAGATGCCAACCACCACTCCAATCGCCCCAAAGCTCACAAGTGTCAACAGCGCCGCCACTTGAAGCAGTATAATTAAAAACGACACCACCAGTAGCGGTCTCGTTATAAAAATCTGTAGGGCTATTCAAAACAACAGTGGGCGTGTTAGGGTCAACAATCAATGTGTAGTTAGCTGCAGAGAACCCAGAATTTCCAACAGTGTCATTGCACCAGACGTTCCATAAGTAATTCCCAGCTTCAAACGTTAAAGTGCTGCTCTCATTCTGCGAACCGCTTGTAGGGCTGACAAAGGTCTCGTTAAGATGCCAAACCCCTGTCCAGTTGCCCCACAGCTCACAAGTATCAAGACCTGAGCTGTCAGTAGCTGTGTACTTAAAGCTCGTCGCTGAAGTGATGCTATTAAGGTCTCCTGGAGAGTCTAAAGTCACCACTGGCGCTAAAGAATCAGACCCGGCTCCTTCGGAAAAGTCAAGAACATAAACCTGTCCTGCCCAGTTATTAAGTGAAGTGTTAGCATATGGCGCGCTAGTTATGAGTTCTGCACATCCATCATTGTCAATATCTCCGCTGGCTATAGATGTGCCTAATTGTGAACCTACGTTACCATCTTCATCTAGACCTTCTGTCCCGTTAATCGTGATGTTAGAATATGAGAAATCATTTTGATTAACTGCTGAGGTGTAGTCTGATCCGAAGAACACGAAAACCCGCCCACCTAGAGTTATCGTGTCGTCAACACTTGCGGAAGGTGCGCCTATGCTTATATCAGCGGATCCATCGCAATTGATGTCACCATTAGAAACAGTTTCTGTAGACCCTAAATAACCGCTGCTAGATGTTCCGTTAATGGTAATATTCGCGCTGGACAAAGAGTCATAACTGACAGGGGAATTGTAATTCGCTCCGAAGAACACGAAAACCTGACCTGCATCGCTATTGCCTGAAGGGTCACCGTACATTGAGCCGATGGTTATATCATAGAAATTGTCGTTGTTTATTTTACCGCTGGCAACGCTACTTCCGAGCCATTTGTCAGCACCGTCATCTGATGTGCCATTAATAGTTATATTAGCATATTGCAAGCTCTTTTCATTGACCCTATCTGTATAAGCTGCTCCGAAGAAAACATAAGCCTGTCCACCATAAGTTGAGTCTCCTAAAGGGTCCGCGCTACGAGCACCAGCGATTATGTCTGAATAGCCATCATTATTAACATCCCCGCTGGCTACGCTGTAACCAAACTCCTCACCAACATCGGTTGTTGCGTTAAGTGTTATGTTTGCGTAAGAAAAGGCGTTCTCGTTTATTGTCGTAGAGTAATCCGCTCCGAAAAGAACAAAGACCTGTCCATCAGTACTGCCGTATATATTCGCGTTAGTGTTTCCTATTACGATATCAGTGTAATTATCGTTGTTAACATCTCCTGCAGCAACAGAAAATCCGAA
This sequence comes from Candidatus Woesearchaeota archaeon, assembly GCA_016866645.1. Classification (GTDB taxonomy): domain Archaea; phylum Nanobdellota; class Nanobdellia; order SCGC-AAA011-G17; family VGLX01; genus VGLX01. The sequence goes on from VGLX01000049.1 coordinate 6,865, forward strand.
TGCGCTGTTGCCTGTTGAATTGAACGTGAGATTAGCGTATAAGGAAGCGTTCTGATTAACATACATATCGGGATATTGCGCTCCGAATATGACAAACGCTTGAGTTGAGCCTGTTCCGATTATAACATCCGAAAAACTGTCATTGTTTATGTCACCGCTAGCAACATGAGACCCGCCTGTAGCATTGAATGTCAGGTTTGCGTAAGAGAAGGCGTTCTCGTTTATTGTCGTAGAGTAATCCGCTCCGAAAAAAACAAAGACCTGGCCCGCATTGGAAGCTCCGATTATAATATCTTTCAGGCCGTCGCCGTTAACATCCCCCGTAGTTAAAGAATTACCAAAATTGTCAGAAGTGTTCGTGCCGTTAAATGTTATATTCGCATATGAAGTAGCAGGCTGTTCTATCTGTGCGCTTAAGCTGTAAGCCAGACAGGCTAAAAAGATTAGAAATAACACAAAAGCGTGCTTGTTGCTGATTCTTAAAAATTTTAAAATGCTAAAAGTCTTTTCTTGATCGTTCAGCTTAGCCAGTTTTTCTTTAGCTTTTTCTAAATCGGAGCCCAAGAATATGTTTTTTACTTTGCCTTTAACTTTTATGTTATGGTAATAATAAGAGTATTGTTTACCTTGGATTTTTATCTCTCTTTTATACATTAAAACACTCTCTTTTTGATAGTAGTGTAAATAATAAACGCTTAATTATTTATAAATTTTTTTAAAAAACACAGGTAGTGTAAAATTTTTATTGCTTGAAGAACTCTTCTATCAAGCCTATAGGCGTCCTAGTGATTTTTATCTGCCAATCCTTAGGGAAGCATTTGTAATAACTCTGCCATTGGTACCTCTCATCCAAGAATACTACAACTCCTTTGTCGGTTTCGCTTCGTATGCAGCGTCCAGCGTTCTGGATCGCTTTCAGAAGAGCAGGATACACGTAGCCGTAGTCCCAGCCTTTGCTAAAGCGCCTGTCGTAATAATC
>VGLX01000050.1 GCA_016866645.1 Candidatus Woesearchaeota archaeon
AACAAGTATTAAGTTCTTGGCTGCCATCTCGGCCATCTTACCCCGAGTCTCGAAAGACGCAGATGCGATGTGCGGCACTATCACGACGTTGTCAAGGCCTATAAGCCCCGGGTGGATTTTTGGCTCTTCCTCATAAACGTCCAAGCCTGCTGCGAATATCTTCTTCTCCTTCAAAGCTTTAACTAAAGCATCCTCGTCAACTACTGGCCCCCTTGAAGTGTTTATCAAGACTGCCGTCTTTTTCATCAGGCCCAGCTCTTTCGCACCTATAAAGTGCTTCGTCTCCGGTGTTAACGATACATGCAGGCTTACGAAATCTGATTCTTTCAGCAAGGTGTCTTTATCCACGAATTTAGCGTTGTACTCTTTCTCGAAAGCCTCATCCCTTTTCATGTCATAGTAAAGTATCTTCATGTCAAATCCTTTGGATGCGCGCTTAGCCATAGCATGGCCTATCCTTCCAAGGCCGAGTATCCCTAAAGTCTTGCCGTAAACGTCTCTTCCTAAGAATAGCATCGGAGCCCAGCCTTTAAACTTACCTGACCTTGCGTATTTGTCTGACTCTACAACTCGCCTAGCAGCAGACATCAAAAGCGCAAAAGCTAGATCCGTCGTAGTTTCTGTCAATACGCCTGGAGTGTTCGTTACCGGTATCTTATGCTTTGTAGCTGTCGCTAAGTCCACGTTATCAAAACCAACAGCATAGTTAGAAATAACTTTTATCTTAGGATTAGACTCTATAACCTCCTTATCAATCTTGTCTGTTAACAGGCATAGCAAAGCATCCTTGCCTTTCAGCCTTTTGATAATCTCGTTCTTATCTAGAACCCTGTCTTCTTCATTAATGTCTAGTTCGAACTTTCCTTCTAGGAGCTTCATACCCTCATCAGGGATTCTCCTGGTGACAAGAACTTTAGGTTTCATACCTTGACCACTTCGCTTGATTAAGCGATTTTCACGATTTTTAAAGGTTTTGGAATGGTTAGAAAAAATATTTAAACTCCCAGTTATTACTTAATATTAGGATGTTCGACACTTATAAGTACTTGATGGGTAAGAAGGAAGAAAACAAAGAAGGCTCACTACTTGGCATTCTACTCAAACCTTACACTGCCTTGTTCAGAAACTCTAAAGAAGAACCTAAAGAAGTAGGCTTAGAGCAGGTAGCCCAGCCAAAGATAAGCGCAGGACCTCAAAAGGAAGAGCCGCTTTCTATAGACAAAACTTCTAGGGCTGGAAAAGTCTTGTGGAAGAAGAAATAAGATAATACTTACTAATCTTAAAATCTTTTTTCGCTTTTTCCGTAAGTTCTTCCGTATAGTTTTAAAAAGGATTAAACAAAAACTGTACAACTATGAAAAGAGAAGTTTTACTGTTAGCCATTCTAGTCTTATTGATATTAGGTTGTAATAACAACGCGTTAGAAGGGCCTTTCAAAGTGACAAACGTAGTTGACGGCGACACGTTAGACCTGAATAACTCTAAACGGGTAAGGCTCTCCGGAATCAATACTCCAGAGACAGGAGAATGCTATTATGAAGAAGCCAAAGACAAGCTAACAGGCTTAGTGCTAGGAAAAGACGTTTTCCTAGAAAGAGACAAGACAAATATAGACAAGTACGGACGAACTTTAAGGTATATCTATTCTGACGGTGTGTTAGTGAACTCAGTCTTAGTCCAAGAAGGATTTGCGAGGGTGTTTGACAATTACAAACAAGACACGAAAAAGTACGAAGAGTTAAAGGCTATGGAAGAAACAGCAAAGACCAACAAATTAGGCATATGGTCATGTGAAGAGAGAAAAGAATCTTGCCTTTACGTAGGCAGCAAAAAGTCAAAGACTTATCACAGCCCGGACTGCAAGTGGGCTAAGCGTATAAAGCCTGAAAACTTAGTATGCTACAAAACAGAATCAGAGGTCGAACAGCTCACCCCCTGTGCCACATGCTTACAGAACAAATGATTACTCGCTCACGAAATGTTCACTCGTCGTCTGAATCGTCGTCGCCTTCCAAGTCGCCCTCTTCGTCCCAATCATCATCTTCTTCATTCTTACCGTACTCTTCCCAACCTTCTCCCATTCTCTTAAAACACCTCCATTAAGTTTTTTATGAATATCCGCTGATGATATAAAAAAGTTGCGGTATGACTGCTTAGTGATAAGTTTTTTAACCTCCAAAACGCTTTGAAAACAATAAGATGAAGATAAAGATTCTTAACCAGTACGTGGAAGACGCTAAGAACCACGCTTTCGTAAGGCTGAACTATTACCCCAGCAAAACCGAGACTAAAGAGAAGTTCAACCAGATAATCAAAGGCAAGATAGGAGAAGAAGTGGTAAAGGCAGCCTTAAGAATGGAAGGAATACCTTACGAAGTCGACATAACCCATTTGGGGGAGCCGGACAAGTTTGACATCAAAGTCAGAAACATAACACTAGAAGTAAAAACAATAAGCAATGATACAAAGTACAGAGCCTTGATAATCAATAAGAACAGCTTTGACCAAGGCAAACAATTAGATTACTATATTCTTGTAAAGATAGACAAAGATTGGAACATAGCAGAGATAATAGGCTATGCCACAAAGAAAGACTTCTTGCAAAAACCTGTAGTAAAAGACCTGAAAACCAGAATGGTATATTCTATACCTTTGAAAAACTTAAGAAAATTTGAAGAACTTCTGGATGTCCTTAAAAAACAAAGTTTATAAGCAAGTTAACTATCCCTTATCATTAGTGGTTTTTATGAAAGCGAAAAAGCTTTTAGCAAGCCTTGCCGCAGCCTTGACTATCGGTTCAGGCATTCTTACATCTTCTGTTATTAGCAAAGCCGCAGCCCTAAAGATTTAGAAAGGCTAGTAAATGTCTGCTTGAAAGATGGCAAACCATTAGGTACTATGCCTGCGCTTTATCTTGAAAAAACAGAAAAAATAAGTGAAAGCTCTGAAAGAAGATTGTACTTCACAATGGTATATTCTATATCACCCGAAGGTATCGGCGCGTCTGAAGTCAGCCTTATAGAAGAAGAATGGACAAAAACCCCGGGGAACAGAAATACCCCACAACTATATGGACGATAACTGGTTTGCTAAATTCAAGGACAAAGACAGGTATGTAATAAAACAAAAAATAATAACCGATGGCGGACAATTAGGTAAACTCGACGGCGAAGCCGGCAGGATCGAAGTTAAGATCATCACAAAAACAGCAGATGACTGGATTTTAGACATATCATACCAACCTGAGCCTAACAAAGAAGAAACTGAAAAAGCATACAGCAACCTAGTCGACGAGATGTTAAAGGATTAGTACGCTAAAAACGCCTTAAAACCCTAAATTCTGGCTCCGTAAAGCTTCGTAAAGCATTCTAAAGCTTCTGTAAAGCTTTTCCTGAAAGTATGCTTATAAACCACCCATTCCCAAGCAGGATTGTTCACGTTCAAAACGACGAGGAACAAACAAACCAACAGGAGGTAAAGAAGATGAGAACGAAGATACTGTCAATCGCTGTGATGGTGATGTTCATAATGAGCATGATACCATTGGCGTTTGCAGAAGAAGAAACAACAACAGATGACACAGCGTTAGAAACCGAGCCTGAATCAACATTACAAGAAATAGACTCGACTAACTGCTGGTCAGACAAGCCAGACTACACACCCGGAGTGGATAAAGGGTTCTTCATATGGCAAGGAACCTGCGGCAAATTCTGGTGGGTGGACTGGAGCGGAGACACTAGAGCAAAATGGAAGAGATGGTACAAGATAGTGAAGAACACAGAACCTACTACAGATGAGCCAACATCAGATGAGGTAATGCAGATAGAAAATCAGGCGGCAGCCACAGACACTACGACATTAACAGCTGAAGAGACTACAGACCTTCAAGCATCAGGAGACTTAGTAAGCACAGGCAGTTCTGAAGTTACTGGAGCACAGACAGTAGGAACAAAGCTAAGAGATAAAATAGCCAACACAGGTACAGACACGAACATACAAACTGCTGCAAAGGTAAAAACCGCATTGAAGATAAAAAAGCCTAAACTCTTATACAGGGTAAAAGGGACTATAACAAGCAACGGCCAAATATTTGACGTAGGCTTAAGAAAGTTTGACGCAAGAGACAAGTTAGTCTACAGGCCAGGGAAGAATGTTATAACATTCCACGGATGGGTAGGACCACACTTTGATAGGATATTCTTCCGAACAACAGGCGACCAAGTAACATTTGACCTAGAATTTGATGGGAAAAAAACAACAGAAACAGTGTATATAGGCAAAGACAAAGAGCATCCTGCGACAAACCCTTTCACCTTAACAGGCGAACCAGCAACTAAGAAAGTATGCCCAGTAGGCAAGCTGATATACGAAAAGAAATGCACAGATAAAGTAGCAGGCATAGCAGTAACACCTAATGGCCTAGCAGGAAGCTTAGCAGACAAAGAAGTCCCTGTAGCAAAAGGAGTAGCAGCAGGCCAACTTAACAGAGAACAGATAAAAGCAAGGTTACAGGAAAGGCTTTCTAAACTGCCTGAAAAAGCACAGAACAGGCTAGTAGCATTGAACGAGAAAAGGCTTGAAAGGCTGAACAAGCTTGAAGAGCTAAAGGCTAAACCTGTGTTTGAGAACTTCAAGAAAGAGCTTAACTTTAAGGCTAGAAAGCTTAACCAAGAAAGAATCAAAGAGAAAGTGCAAAATTTTGAGCGAGCGAGAGAAAAGTTTAAACAGTCTAGAGACGCAGCGAAAGAAGCCCACCAAAACTTCATAAAAACAAAACAAGAGCTAAAAGACTGCACCGAAAACTGCGATGAGCTAGAAGCAAAGACACTAGAAGAAGCAAAAACCTTCTTGACAAACACGGCAGATAATCTAATAGAGCACTTACAGCAGCTAAAAGCCAAGATTGAAAGTAGCGAAGACATAAGCGATTCTGAAGCCGCAGACATGATAGCTAAGATAGACGCTCAGATAAAAGAGCTGGAAGACGCTAAAGCAAAAGTAACAGCAGCTACGACAAAAGAAGAAGTCAAAGAAGCCTCTAAGACAATACTGAACTCTTGGAAAAGGATAAGAAACCACACTTTCTATCACGCAGCAAAATTAGTGGCAGAGAAGCACGGTGGAATCATCGTGAAGATGGAACACTTAAGCGTAAGGTTGCAGAAAGTCTTGGAAAAGATGGAAGAGAACGGCAAAGACACATCAACCATACAGCCTTTAGTTGACGATTTCAACTCAGCCTTAGAGTCTGCCAAGACGAGCTTCGAACAGGCGAAAGCTAAGTTCAAAGAATTCGTAGACCTTCCAGAACCTAAAGGCGAACCAGGAGCTAAACTGTTACAAGAAGCCCAGCAGTACATGAAAGAGTCAAGAGCTAGCTTGAAAACTGCGCAACAGAAACTTAAAGAAATCATTAAAGCCGTGAAAGACAGCAAAGGAAGCAACGAATTGACGTCAACAACTGATGAAGAAGCAGAAGACGCTGAAGAAGCAGAAGACACAGAAGACAATACAGAAACACCGTCACAATAAGGTGGGAAAGGTTTAAATACCGAGGAGACCTAAAAATGAGCATGAAAAAAATAGTCGTAGTAACTATCGCTCTGCTCCTTATAGCTTCCGTAATCCTTTCTGGATGCGGGAAGAAGCAAACCCAACCTACTAACAAAGAAACAGTGACACCTACAGCGCCTTCACAAGGAGAAAGCACAGAAACTGACAAAGACATGTCGGATCTGGAAGGGCTGGACGAAGAGTTGGACAGTAGCGAGCTAGATAGCGTAGATAAAGAATTGGAAAGCATAAACGACTGGTAAAAAACCAGTTTATTTTTTTCTTTTTTTATAATTCTAATAGTGGTCATACAAAGGTTTAAAAAGACTTATCGGTTAAAATCCTGTAATCAACTAACGGTGTTTTATGGAACGATTAAGATCCCCTATCTGCACTATGGTAGGGCATGTGGACCATGGAAAGACTTCTATACTAGACTGGATTAGGGGCACAGCTGTCGCGAAAGGGGAAGCAGGCGGCATAACCCAGTGCATATCCTGCACTAACCTGTCATTAGAGGCTATAAAAGAGGTTTGCGGAGACCTCTTAGAGATGCTAAAGCTAAAGCTAACAATCCCGGGCGTATTGTTCATAGACACTCCCGGGCATGCGGCTTTCACTAACTTGAGGAAAAGAGGCGGAAACCTGGCAGACATCGCTGTGTTAGTAGTTGACATGAATGAAGGTTTCAAGCCACAGACGTTCGAATGCATAGACATCCTAAGGCAGTACAAGACACCTTTCGTAGTCGCAGCTAACAAAGTAGACCTGATTCCTGGCTGGAGGTCGAATAAGAAAAAGCCTTTGCTGACGAACATAAGCCAACAGGACATGGACGTGCAGCAGCAGGTAGACACTAAAGTCTACGAGATAGTAGGCAAGCTACACGAGCTAGGATTCGGCTCGGAAAGGTTTGACAGGATAGAGAATTACACAAAACAGATTGCCATAGTCCCAGTCTCGGCCAAAACCGGAGAAGGCCTGCCAGAGCTGCTGATGGTCATAACAGGCATAGCCCAGAAGTTCTTGGAAGAATGCCTAGAATGCGACGTAAAAGGGCCAGCCAAAGGAACCGTATTAGAAGTCAAAGAAGAGAAAGGCATAGGCACAACTATAGACGTGATAATATACGACGGGAGCATCAAGAAAGGCGACACGTTCGTCATAGGAGGCTTAGACAAGCCGGTAGTATCCAAGGTAAAAATACTGCTAGAACCTGAGCAGAAAAAGCTAAAGCAGGTCAATGAAGTCTCAGCAGCAGTAGGCGTAAAAATATCCGCTACAGACATACAAGAAGTAATCCCCGGGATGCCTTTCAGAGTAACAACAGACAAAGAGCTAGAAAAAGACAAGCAAGAAGTCCAAGAAGAAGTAGAAGAGGTCTTAATAAAAACCGAAGGCGAGGGAATAGTAGTAAAAGCAGACTCATTAGGCTCTTTAGAAGCGCTAATAACCCTCTTAAGAGAAAAAGACATATCCATCAAAAAAGCCTCGCTAGGCAACATAACAAAAAAAGACTTGATGGAAGCCTCTGCAGAGAGAGACCCTCTGAACAAGGCCATAGTAGGGTTTAATGTAAAAACATTAGAAGAAAGCAAAGAAGTGAAGATAATACTTCACGACGTAGTTTACAGGATAATCGAAAGCTTGGCCGAATGGAGGGAATCAGAGCGCAAAAGGCTGGAAGCAAAAGAGCTTGAAGGCCTGATGAGGCCTTGCAAGATGCAGATAATCCCAGGCTGCGTTTTCAGGCAGAACAACCCTGCCGTAGTAGGCGTAGAAGTCCTATTAGGCATAATCACTGTAGGCACGCCTCTGATGAAATCAGACGGCAGCAAGTCATCAGAGATCAAAAGCATGCAAGCAGAAGGGGAGAACGTACAGCAAGCCGAGAAAGGCGAGCAAGTAGCGATAGCAATACCACACCTCACAGTAGGCAGGCAGATATTCGAGAATGACATATTATACTCTGATATCCCTGAAGAGGATTTCGTAAAGTTCAAAAAATTAAAAAAATATTTAAAGCAAGACGAGATAATACTGCTGAAAGAGATAGCTGAGATAAAAAGGAGGCAAAACCCCGTTTGGGGCGTATAGAATGATAACCTTTTTAGAAACTGCACACAAAATTTATGACAGTAGATGACCATATTATTTTAGGGTCAGCTTGTCCTTTGATAGGTTTATGTTAAACACTTCATAGTTTATCTTATGTTTGTTTAGGGTTTTTTTAATCTTGTTTAGGTGTTTGTTTTCTATT
>VGLX01000051.1 GCA_016866645.1 Candidatus Woesearchaeota archaeon
AGCAATGCTTGGTCAGCAGGTAGGCTATCACGAGCTTGATTTTAGGCATCCATTGCTGCCTGTTATGATCGCACCGTTCGCTCTTTTTGGTGAGTATTACGTCCTTTTGGCTAAAATGTTTATGTTGCTTGTTAATTCTGCATTTGTTTTGATAGCTTATTTTTTTGGGAAAAGGTTCAGCAGGAACATAGGCTTATTGTCTGCTTTTCTTACAGCAGTTTGGCCGTATCATATCATGTCCAGCAGCTGGGTGATGACAGACGGCTTGGCAGCGATACTATTGACGCTTACTATCATGTTTTACTTTGAAGGTTTTTTGCAAGAAAAGAAGAGCATGCTTTACTTGGGAGGATTCTTTTTAGGGTTGGCGATACTTGGAAAGATTACTAACCTTATGCTGCCGATAATCTTAGCACCTTTAATATTGCTTAACCTAAGACATTTCTTGGCGGTTTTGAAAAGCTTTTGCATAGCATTCCTGGTTTTACTGCCGTATCTTATAGCTGAATACTTGTATTACGGTAATCCTTTACACGGGATGATTAAAGCTTTCGGGATAGGCAACGCGATAATGTCCTCACTGGGCCCGCAGCCTTTCAAACTGATAATTCTGGTGTTTTATGACTTTTTTGGGATTGTGCTTTCTTCTTTCATGATAGCCGGTGTTATCCTTTTCGCGAAAGACGAGGTGTTGCTAAAAAAAGCCAAGGGCACTAAGAAGTTGGGTTTCTTCTGGTTGTATTGCTTCGCAGTGTTCGTCCCTTATTACGTATATGTCATCCATGAAGGCGCTACACCAATATGGTGGGATACTCAGCGCTTTTTACTGTCTTTCCTGCCTTTCGGGCTGTTGTTTGCTACGTATTTCATCGATACCGTTCTTGGAATGTTACATGCTCGAATTAGGAAAGTGTTGCTCTTTTTCTTGATAATTCTTTTGCTTACAAGCTGGTCTGCGCAATACATGAGGTTCGCCCAGCCTGCTATAAGCCTGGAAGATGGGTTGAGATATGCTACCAAAGAGTTAGGATTGTACCTCAAAGAAGACCCTGCTGATAGGTTCCTATGCCTCGGTAACTGTCCGCCATTAGCGTTTTATTCTGGCAAAAAAACGAGAATAGTCTACACTTTAGAAGACTTTAAGCTCAGCAGCGATGAAACCGGAGTAGTGTTTCTCAAATCAGGGGCAGATCTTGCGTTGGATTACCCTGTGAAAAGGTCGTTCTGTAGGGGAGAATGGTGCGGCTACTTATTAGAGAATGTTATAAGATACGATAATAATCATAAAAACAAATAGATTTAAATAGGAATATGTACCTAAAATTAATAAAGCAAAACTTTTAAAAAAGTGGTTTGATGAGGTATTTGAGTAAAAGGTGAACTAATAGTGGATATCCATACAGTAATTACCGTCTTTAATGGATTCGGAAGAGGGATAGCAGATTTTTTACATCCCGTATTTAATTATTCCTTCTATGTCTTCTTATTTATAGCAATAGCCGCCTCAGCGGCGTATTACTTCATCTCCGTTTATGCTATATTCTTTGACAAGACTAAAAAAAAGCGTTATGAAGATCTTGATGAGGACAAGGCGCCGTTCGTAACGATACAGATACCGACTAAGAACGAAACAGTCGCTTTGAGATGCGCCCAGCACTGTTTAGAATTCGACTACCCTAAGAATAAGTATGAGATAATAATCGGCGATGACAGCACAGAGAAGAAAATCTCAGCAGCGATTAGTAAATTCGCTAGGCAGCATAAGCAGGTAAAAGTCACTAGACGAGGCACCAATGAAGGGTATAAGGCCGGCAATCTCAACTATATGCTTAAGCATTCGAAAGGGGAGCTCATAGTGCTGTTTGACTCTGACTTCACACCAAGTGAAGATTTCTTAAGGCGGATAGTTGCGCCGTTCCAGCAGGATAAGAATCTCGGGGCTGTTCAGGCAAGGTGGAACTTCTTAAACCCTAACCAGAACTTAACATCTGTCCTAGGTTCTACTATAGTCTCAGTATTCCACCACATAACGCTGCCTTTCATAAACAGCCGCAGGAACATAACCTTTCTTTGCGGCTCGGCAGAAGCTGTGAGGAAAGACGTTCTGATAAAGCTCGGCGGATGGGAAAGCGGCAGCCTGACAGAAGACATAGAGTACTCGTTGAGGCTTTTGAAAAACGGCTACAAGATAGACTACTTGGCTGACTTAGAATGCTACAGTGAAGTCCCTTACAAGCCGAAGGATTTGTACAAGCAGCAGAAACGGTGGGCCTACGGATTCGTCTCAGCTTTCAAAGAGCATGGCAAGAGCATAATCACCAGCGAAAAACTTTCAGCCCAAGACAAGGCTTATATCAATTTCACATGGACGGGATACTTGTTATCTGTTTTATTGCTTTTGATGTTTGTTACAGGATTCTTAAGTTTCATAACTCATAGGCCGGAGGCTATGGACATACCTAAGTTCTTCTATGAGATGGGAAGGAACGCGTTGCTGTCTAGCGGGATAATCTTTGCCAGCGTTATCGCCCAGGTAAAAAGTAAGAATGCGAGAAGCTTACCTTCGATGTTTGCGTCATCATTCAGTTATGGATTAGTCGTCACTTATCATGTTAACATAGGGCTTTACAAAGTGTTGACTGGCAAGCCAATGCCTTGGTTCTTGCTGAACAAGCAGGGCAATGGTGATATGGGCCAAAAGAATTGACAAAAGTTCTAGTTCAAGCTTAATTAGCAAAAGGGGGCCTTGGAAGAAGATGATGTGTGACCTTTGCGGCGAGGAGAAGCTTCATTTGTATAAGGCTTTGGTGGAAGGTTCTATAATGTCAGTTTGTGATAAGTGCAAGAAGTTCGGCGAAGTGCTCTCTATCGAGAGGCCTAAGGAAGGGCTGCCTAGGAAGGTTGTTAAGAAGCAGCAAGAAGTTAAGAAATCTGAAGAGGAAGTGGTGGAAGAGGTTATCGTTGAGGATTATGCTTCTAAGATCAAGTCTGCTCGCGAGGAGAGAAAGATGACCCAGGAGGAGCTGGGCAAGGCTGTTTCTGAGAAAGAGTCGATGATACAGAAGCTGGAATCGGGCCATATGATCCCGTCTATCGGGCTGGCTAAGAAGCTAGAGCAGTTCTTGAGGATAAGGCTTATCGAGAAGTATAAGGTCGCTAAGGATGATGCTAAGGGGATCGACTTTAAGGATGAGGCTGTCACGATAGGGGACCTGATACGGCTGAGCAAGAAAAAATAATTCTCTATTTGTCGTTACTTATTGGTAGTTACAAAACGAAAGGTTTATATAGTAAAAAACACGAATAATAAGGTAATATACGCATCAAAAAATGGAAAAAACCCTAAAAAACTGGACATTAATAGTATACTTTAACAAGCCTTGGTACGAAGAAGACTACCGATGGCACGGCAACCTTAAGATAGGGCTATTCTCACCAGAAGCGATACAAAAAGAAATACACCTAAACCCCTGGACAGTCAGAGGGGCAGGAGACATCATGCTACTAAACGAAGTGATCAAAGAAAACTCACCGCTCTCAAACTATAAACCCATGCAAGCAGTAGAAGAAATATACACCAAACTAACAGAAGAGTGGGCGGATAAAAGCATAATACAAGAAGGATGGACCAAAGAGGATATCATCAAGAGATGCGAAAGTACATTAAAAGGAAAATGGTTCTTCCCAGACCACGCAATGATTGAAGAGTTCAGAGCAAAATCATTATACGATGGAATAGAAGGACTTGTAGAAACTCTGAAACAAACATACAAACTACGAAATGGAGGATAAAAATGAGCTTAGTACAAAAATTATACACCAATGTTCGGGAAGCCAATCGAAGAGGCGTAGAAGAAATCAAATACGTGTTCATGAGCGAGGCATTGCGCGTCAGGCCTGCAGGCGATAAAAGCAAATTCGAGCTGGAACTACTTGATATCGCCCTTGCTTATATCTGGGGTGCAACGAATTCCAAAGGCTACAAGCATGAGCTGGAAGAACGCGAGAAGATAGCATCATACTTTAAATCTTTGGGTTTGAACAATCTGAAAAAAAACTAAAATGAACAAAAAACAAATCGCATACCAAATAGGAAGAATCTACAACCAGAATTATGACTCGATACTAATCTTGAGTACTGGATACTTTACCTATAGGGCAATAGAGTCATTCATCAGAACTAAAGGCATCTTAGATATACCATTAGGTATCTTTTTTGCTGCATCCTCGATTTTTTGCGGAATCAGAGCGTGTAAACTTACAAGCCTTAAGTCTGAAAAACATAGCGACATAAAGACGTTTAACAAAGCAAAAGAGAACTATCCCCTCGAGTATGCAGATAAAGTAATAATCGACGACAAACCAGGGTTAGAAAAGATTCTTGATAGAACATCCATGCAAGAGAAAAAAGAATGGGGGACTTTCCTCAAAGCACATGATGACAAAAACAGGGCAGTCATTCATCACATAGTCAGCCCTGACGATGCAGAAACTTCAGGCTTGGTAGTCAAACAAGAGGAACATCGTCTTTACGTCGACTGGGATATTGCAGAGAATAATGGGTGCAATGGCGGACATCACTACCATCCATCAAAAAACAGCTGGATCAACGCCATGGACTACACGATAAACCTTAATGATAGGACGGTTGCACCGAATAACTGGCTTAACATTTTAACGTTCAACATGCCCTCAGGCCCAGAAATCATAGGATTTAACAGGCAATATACTTACATACCAAAAGAAAAGAGCAACAAAGCAGAACTTGTAAAAGCTACACCAAAACAGATAATTAAATACTTGAAAGATTAGAAGAGAAAAAAATGAAAGCACTCAAAAAAACGTTTTTAACATTAATCGCAGCGGCAGTCCTAGGCTCAGGCATGACAGGATGCGCCATCACACCTAAGAATACGAAACCACAATACTTAGAATCAATAGTAGTAAACTCTGACGGCTCCGAATACAAAGCGTCAGGATTCAAAGCGCCAAGCTTGGAGAACTGCAAAGTCTTGCTGAAAGAATACGCCAAGATGCCTGAAGAGTCAATACCTCAAAGCTTCAAAGAGATGTATAAGACAAACAAGATAGGGGGTTACAACCCCGGACAGTTCGCAGAAGACGAAGAGCACAACCTTGCTTATATTGTACAGTTCAAAAACAAACAAGGGATAATAATAGAAAAGTTCTATCACAAGACACACCCTTTCGCGTTCACGGTGAAAGAACTAGGCAAAACACCGTATACGATAATAGCTGAGAAAGTCAAAGGGCCCTACTGCTTAAAAATTCCTGGAGAATTAAAGCACGAAACTTACGACACTAGCCATTGGCTGCTCAACCATCCTCAGCCTGACGACTTCAACCCATACACAGACGACCCGTTCCCAGAAAGAGACCCTGACTGGTACAAAGCCTGCGAATGGCACAAGAAAGAATCATGACAAAAATGAAAACACTAAAAAACTATTAATCACAGCAGTAGCAGGGCTTGCTTTTGCGACTGTATGCACATCAAAACCTGAAATTCCAGCTAGGCAAGAGCCTAAACAAGTTGTTCAATCGTTCTCAACGAAACCAGAACCTAAACTAGAACAGAAAATACAAAATGATTACATTAACCTCATCCAGCCACAAACATTTCAACCTCCAAAAGAAGAAGACCTAGCAGGAAAGCTGCAATGGCCCTTGGATGATTTTAAGATAACACAAAGATTTGGAGAAAACAAAGGCCCGGACTATAAGGACGGTCATTTAGGCACTGACTTCATGTCTGAATTCGGAGCGCCTGTAAAAGCCGCAGCGAACGGAATAGTCGTAGCAAAAGGCACTGACGAGTGCCCAAACTTTGAACAACCCGACTGCAATTACAAATGGGGAAACTGGATAATGCTCTGGCACCCAGACCTAAAAATACACACGGTCTACAGCCACCTGAAAGAGAAACCTTACAAAGAAATAAACGAAAAAGTATGGCAAGGCGAAACGATAGGCTATGAAGGTGGCTCAGGATACCAACTTAAACTATGGTCAGACGGACGCATAACACAGAGCATAGGGGACTCGGATGTGCATCACTTAGATTTCATGGTGGGCGTCTTCAATATCTACAAAACCTTTGAAGGAAAGATCGACCTCCAGTTCATAAAACTATACGACCCACTGAAGATATTACCCCCTAAATAAGAAAAACAAAAACTTATATATTCTAAACCACGTTAGTATTAAGGGATGAAAAAAAGAGAGCTGGCAGTGTTATTATCAAAGCTGAAAACTTTCTCAAAGCCGAAAGTAAATTTAGAGCAGTACCAGACAGATTCTGAAATAGCGGCTGACGCCTTATGGACTGCCTACATGTGCGGAGACATAGAAGGAAAAACCATAGTAGACCTCGGCTGCGGTACCGGGACTTTCGGATTAGGCGCCTTGCTCCTAGGGGCTAAGAAAGTTTACATGATAGAACTCGATGAGGAAACATTAGCCTTAGCTAACCAGAACAAAGAAACTCTTGAAAAAGAGACAGGACAGAAGCTAAACGCTGAGCTTTTGAAACAGGACATAAGGAACTTCAAGAAAAGATCGGACGTCGTCATACAAAACCCGCCGTTCGGAGTGCAAAAATCCCACACTGACAAGTTATTCCTGCTTAAGGCGATGGAGACTGCTCCGAAGATATACTCGTTCCACAAGATAGAGTCGAACGAGTTCATAAAAAGATTCGCGAAAGAGCACGGCTTCTGCTCAGAGCTGATAAAGGAGTACGACCTGCCGATAAAAAAAGTCTACTTCTTCCACGCGAAAAGGATGTACAAAGTCAAAGTCGGCATGTGGCACATCTGGAAGCCTAAACCGTAACGTTTAAATACGAGTGGTTACAAACATTTCTTAAAAATTAAAGGGGTAAAGAACTAAGTTTTAGAACAACAACCTTAAGGAGGTAGTGTTGAAACAATGGCACAACAAGCACAACCAATCTTCATCCTGCCGGAAGGTGCAACCAGGACTATAGGCAGGGACGCGCAAAGAACAAACATAATGGCCGCCAAGCTAGTGGCAGAAACTGTGAGAACAACGCTAGGCCCGAAAGGCATGGACAAGATGATAGTGGACAGCCTCGGCGACGTGACAGTGACGAACGACGGCGTAACCATACTAGAAGAGATACAGCTGGACCACCCGGCAGCCAAGATGATAGTAGAGATAGCCAAGACCCAAGAAGACCAGGTCGGCGACGGAACGACAACAGCAGTAGTCTTCGCAGGAGAGCTTCTCAAGAACGCAGAAAGGCTATTAGACCAAGAGATACACCCGACTGTGATAACTAAAGGTTACAGGCTAGCCGCTGAGAAGTCACAAGAAGTACTTAACAGGATCGCCAAGCCCATAACGATAAAAGACACGGACTTATTGAACCAGATCGCCATGACTGCCATGACAGGCAAAGGCGCAGAAGCTGCCAAAGAAATACTGTCAGACATAGCAGTAAAAGCAGTAAGGCAGGTAGCAGAAGGAAGCAACATAAGCATGGACGACATAAAACTAGAGAAGAAAGTCGGCGGCGGCACAGAAGACTCAGAGCTCATACAAGGAATACTCCTAGACAAAGAAAGAGTACATCCATCGATGCCAAGGACAGTCAAGAACGCAAGGATAGCATTGCTCGACGTAGCATTAGAGGTCAAGAACACGGAAACAGAAGCGAAGATACAAGTAACAGACCCTTCACAGCTTCAAGCTTTCATAGACCATGAAGAGAAGATGCTGAGAGACATGGTGGACAGGGTAGTGAAATCAGGAGCGAACGTAGTAATA
>VGLX01000052.1 GCA_016866645.1 Candidatus Woesearchaeota archaeon
ATTGAACTGCTCATCCATGACCTTGACATAAGCTGTTAGCGCATCGATTGAAATCCCTTCTATCTTTGGCTCGGGTGGAGTGTCAAAAGAGTAGAGCGTGAACAGCCTTTCCAGTTTCGATCCTTCTTTGTTTTCGAGTAGTTGTTCTAAGCGCATCATTTTACACATCTATTGGTGTGCTGTTTAAAATAAGGTTTCGACTGATAACGCGCAAAGCTTACGAAAAAGCAGATTAGTAATCCGGAGATTCCGGAAAATACCCATTTGTTAATGCCTCTTACGGAAATGTTCCAGAAATCCTGTAAAACAAAAACTTTTAAACTTATACGCCTTTTAATATGCTATGAAGAAGTTATTGCCAATAATAACATGCTTGTTGGTCTGTTCTATAATTATCGAAGCTGAGACAGTTTCCGTTTCTGACTTGAAAGACGTAATCCTACAAGCGGTTACAGATTACAAATCTAATCCTAACAGGGTGATGACCCTAGCCGAGATTAAAGACTTAATAGAGGTCTACTTCTCTTTCAGCGGGGATACTGTAGAAGTATCTGGCGAAGGCTTCTTCTCTAAAGAGGATCTAGTAATAGTTTACAACAAAGCCAAGTCTAGCAAGTGCGTCAAGCAGTGCGCTGGCAAGTTTTGCGGAGATGACGGATGCGGGGGGGTTTGCGGCATATGTTCTGAAGGAAAGCTTTGCGTCAAGGATGAATGCTTAATCAGTGAGGATCTCAGTCTCAGAAACCGTTTCGAAAAAAACATCCCCCTAGGAGAAAAAAGAGTTTATGTCATAGACATTAACGATACTGACATTAACGATACTAAAAGGGTGTCTGTTTTCGCAGAGATCGGAAACCTTAACACAGAATCTGATGTAGAGTTCTATTGGGTAATGCCTAATGGCAGAATCCTCCCAGATGATAGTTACAATTTTGATAATAAAGTCACAGGCACAAGTGAAGTTGGCAAGATAAGTTTGAAGTCTAAGAGTTTTTACGAAACTTTAACTGCTGAAAAAACCTTAAATTATGAATACATCCCTGTAGGTAGGCACTTGCTCATTATACAAGCTTTAAAGGCCAGCAGCATATCGATCTATGCCTTCTGAAAAAGTTTTTAAACCTTGAAAATAAGGAGTATTACTATGGACAAAGACATGGTAATCGCCTGGATGATATTTGTTACAATATTCGTGCTAGTAGTGTTGTTCTTGTCTAAATGCTTTTTCAAACTGCTGACCACAGCAGCGATATTAAACTAATCAAACTAGTAAAGATTGAGAAGTTGAATTATGAAAAAAGAGATAGAGAAAAAGTACTTACTAAAAGAAGGCGGAAAAGAGTATTCAACAAAACTTCTAGATAAGATATTCAAAAATTTATCCGAGCTTGAAAGGATAGTTTCTAAACGCGGGAAAATCATAAAACAAGGCTATCTGCCGTTGGAGTACGGCAAAGAGATATGCCAACTGTTAGGGCTGCCTTACGAGTTCTCACCTGTCGAAGTACGGCTTAGGCAGAAAGGCAAGGAGTATTTTTTCACTATGAAAAGCCAGGGAGTATTATCCCGGGATGAATTGCCTGATGTGAAGATTTCTAAAAGACTTTTTGATAAGTACTGGCCCAAGACTCAGGGCAGAAGAGTCGAGAAGATACGGCTAGCCCAGACTTTTGATTCCAAACACACAGAGTACAAGCTGGAAGTTGACGTCTACACTGACAGGGACCTAGTCGTGGCAGAGGTAGAAACTGGAAACGAAGAAGAAGCGTCAAAACTTCCCAAGCTAGGAAAGGACGTTACAGAGGATAGGAAGTACAAGAACAAAAACCTGGCAAGATAAGAAATTCTTTTGATAGGATTTATAAGCTCTATCGGCTCGTTAATAACTGCAATGGGACACGTTAAAAAAATGACTAACAAAGTTGACAAGTTCGTGAAGAATCCTAAAAAATCGCTTTTCATCCTGGCTTTGCCGGTAATAGTAGCTATGCTAGTGCAGGCGTTGTACAACATAGTAGACACGGCTTTCGTGGGGCGGCTGGGGGCAGAAGCTATCGCTGCGCTGACTTTCGCATGGCCGATGTTCTTCATACTAATGTCTATAAACTCAGGGCTTAGCATAGGAATGGGCGCTAAGATATCACAGCTTCTAGGGGCTAAGAAGAAAGAAGAGGCTGAAAACACGGCTATGCACGGCCTGTTGATATCGATAATATTCTCAATAATTGTTATCACACTCAGCTTTTTCACCTTGAAGCCGTTATTCTCTCTTTTCGGAGCTTCCGGCAACGTGATAAAACTGTCTTTAGACTACATGTCAATCATAATGCTCGGATCGATCATAATGTTCCCCTCTTTTGTGCTAAGCCACGTGTTCTCTTCCCAAGGCGATACGAAAACTTCTATGACCGCACAAATCACAGGGCTAGTTGCTAACATAATACTCGACCCCATATTCATCTATGTATTGGGATATGGCGTTAAAGGCGCGGCGATAGCCACGAACATCGCATTATGCTTATCATTCTCAGTGCTGTTATACAAAGTCAGGACTAAGTCTTATATTCACATAAGCCTAAAGTCTTTTAATTATTCTTCAAAGATTTTGAAAGACATATTCCGAGTAGGGGCTCCTGCAACCTTGATGATGCTCCTAGTCTCGGTCTATGTGGTATTTATCAACAGGTTCATGGCTTATTTCGGGACAGAGTACGTAGCCGCTTTCGGAATAGTGTCCAGGCTTGAAGGGTTAGCCACTACGCCGATCATAGCTTTTGCGATGGCAAGCATAACCTTAGTTGGTATGTTTTACGGAGCTAAAAGATACGACCTGCTGAAAGAGATAACATGGTACGGCCTGGCAGTATGCGCGTTGTTCGCTTCGGTCATGGGCGCAGTGTTTTTCGCGTTTCCTTCGATTTTTTTAAGAGTGTTCACAGACGACGCTTACTTAATAGCAATAGGCGCGGCTTATCTAAAAATAAACGTATTCACGCTGCCGTTCATGGGCATAAGCATGACCATAAGCAGGATAACCCAGGGCATGGGCTACGGCCTTCCAGGGCTGATAGTGCAGATGATAAGAGTATTGATAGTCGCTGTGCCATTGGCTTATATCTTCGTATTCGTGATGGGCTACGGATTCCTGTCAATAGCTGTAGCGATGGTATTAGGCGGTGCTGCAGCTTCAGCCACCGGGATAATATGGCTTAACTGGAAGCTGAAAAAACTGGAAAATTAAAAATTATTTATCAAATAATTGCGACTATACCCAAAGTCAGCAAGAACCCAAAGAAGAACATCAGAGTATTCCCTTTCTTTCCGCCAGGCAGCATGTCTCTTATTGAGATGTACATCAGCGCACCCAAGGACAGCGCGAATATTGTGTAATACCAGAAGTTCTCCAACCCTGCAAAATAAGCAAACAACGCGCCTAGGAACGTTGAAGTGTTAAGGACGAACTTGTTGAACTTAGTCTTCATCTTCTCATGAATGTGTTCCAAAGACATAGAAGAAGATATCGTATGCAGCACAAAAGGGATTATAACCAAATAGCTTGTAACGCTTCTAAGCTCAAATGTCAATACTAACACGAATCCGATCATCAGATGGTTCATAAAGAATCCGAAATTGTGAAGTTCAGCTAATTCTTCTAACAATAAGTGCTTGTTCCTTACGTGCTGGTATAAGTATTTCTCGCTTATGTGAAACCCTACAAAGCCTATGGTCATTATGAGGAAGACTGGCGCTTTGTATTCTAATCCGTCTATCATTCGTGGCAGAAGGTCTATTAGTATTAATGTTATGAACATCCCTGCGCTGAAGCTTGTTATGTTTATATGGTGCTTCTCAATAATTTTAGAAATCCTCCTGCTGAACACGTGAAGAATGGTTAGTAAGAGTGCAAATACTAAAGCTATCATCTTGCTTTTCTTTAGAGACTATCTTGATTTTAAGTCTTTCGGAACAGCATATAACAAGTCTTTTAAGAATTTAACAGTTCATACCTTTCTTCCTCAGGTAGTTGAATATCTTTTCTTGCAGCTGTTCAAGTTTCAGGTTAGTAGTGTCGATTACTAGGTCGTAATGGCTCAGGTCTAAATGGTCCACGTTGTAGTATTTCATGTACCTCTGCCGGTCGTTCTCGTCCCGGGCTGTGAGCATCTGCTTTACTTCTTCTATGCTCTCTTTCCTTTCCTCGTCAGGCCTTTGGTTGATGAAGACCCTCCTGGCTGATTCGTTGGGGTGGACTTTTAAGAATATTTTCAAAGCAGCAGGTATGAAATGAAACCCTAGCCTTGAGTCGACTATGAAGTTGTCTTCTTTCTTTGCCAGGTCTGCCTGGTACTCGTCTGCCAAGTTATCAGTCCATGCTTCTTTCTCCCCTAGCTTGTTTAACTGGTCGATTGTCATTCCTCTTTCAGTAGCCATCTTGCCCCTTAAGTCTCCGACGCAGTAGAAGTTGTATCCTAACTTCTTAGCTATCTCTTTCGCGACTGTGCTTTTTCCTGAGCCGGCATTGCCGGATATGGTTATTATCATCTTGTGTCCCACTTGTTCCTGTAAAACATCATAAGCTTGTTGAAACCCAGTATCTCCTGGACCCATTCTTCCGGAGCGTCATGCTTCCTAATGCCTTTAGCCTTGTTGGTATCAGGCATTATTGACTTCTCAGGGTAGAAGGACATGTTCTCTCTAGACGCCCAGTAGTCTGCGTCCTGCACTGCTTTCTCTATCCTGCTCGGCATCATGCCCCTTGTCCGTTCTTTGCGCTCTAAGTTCAGCTCTTTGTAACTGAACAGCAGTTCTTCTGGTTTTTTTATCCCTTCGAATATCTTATCATTGCTTATCGTAGTATTCCAAGGTGCCATGTGGTACCTGACCGCGTTCATGACCATCTTCTTGACAGTCTTGTCGCTGAAGTAGAACTTTTTTATGAAAAAGTATCCTAGCACGCCATGAGAGTAGTCAGTGTTCTCTCCCCATAGGATGCCGTTCTTCTTGATGTCATGTAATATCGTGGCTGCCATTCCAGCGTCGAACTCATAATCTTCAAAGTTCTGCCTGTACGCTTCGTACTCGAAAACTTGTGTAGCCTTCACTAGATGTCGTACCAGGCCTGCTTCTCCTTGGTCTTCTGCCGGGTGGTGCTTGCCTGTGCCGCTGCAAGGGTCTGTCCAGAACTTCTCATCAGCTTGGCTAAGGATTTCCCTAACAGTCTTTCTTAAAGACTTGCTCTGTATCTTATCCACTTTCTTGTATAAATCGGTTTTGAACTCGAACATTCTCAAGCCTTTTTCAAGATTTTTGTTTCAGATACTTCTCCCAGACTTTCTCAGCTTCTTTCTTAGTGTCTTCTAGTGTGTTGTTTGTGTCAAGATATACGACGTAAGTCCCTTGCTTCTCGAACAAGAGCCTCATCCAGGTGCTCTCGTATCTTTCTTGTAGCCTTTTCTGGAAGTCTAGCTTCTCAAATATGCAAACGTCTTTCTTCTGCCTGAGGTCTAATCTTTCTATCACTTTCTCAGGGTCGACCTTGGTGATAAGCAGAACAGTTGGCGGTATGTCCTGCACAGCCATCTTGTTCCCCGGCAAGTCTAACACTTGGTTAAGCTCTAACTCTTCCCCTTGGGTCTGTGCCTGTAAAGGCTGGTATGCCAAAGAGCTGACGACTCCTCTCTCTTGCAGCACGATTTTTCCGTCTTTCAAAGCTTGAACGAGGATTCTTTTGTAAAGGATGTGCCTGTCTAGAGAGTAAGCCTGCGCGACTGTTATCGCAGGGTATTTCCTGCCGTTGTCTTTTATCAGCTCTTCCCTTATGGCCCTGCCTATCCATCCGAAAGTCGGCTCTGCAGAGACTATCACGTCGTAACCCTTGATGTCTTCGTATTCTGGGAAGTCTTTTCCGCTCTTAAGATAATTCCTTAGATCAAAAACCTTCAAGCCGTCTCGTTCAGCGAGCTCTTTGAAAGTGTCAGTTATCACACCTTTTCCGCTGCCGTCTATGCCTTCCACTAAGACTAGCTTGTATTTCATCAAGGTACCCCTTTTCAACAGAAGAGATGGTTCTAACGAATTATAAATATTATTGTTGGACTGTATAACCTTATGAAAATGCTGGGGATGCGGCAAGATTAGTAGGACATTCCGGAATTTTCGGAAATTCTTCAAAAAATTTATGGAATAGGATTATAAGGCAGCTGATTAAAATGACAGAACAGAAAGGTTTATTAACTTAAGGTAATTTAATTTACCATATGGTAAAAAAAATTACTTCATTCAAGATGATTCAGATGTACACCAGCGATTACGGGGCAAGGTACTACCTTAGGGAGATGGCCGACCGTCTCGGCAAGCCACACCAGACCATAAGACCTTACGCTGACATGCTAGCCGAAGAGGGCATCCTAAAAGAGAGCCAGCGCAAGAACTTGACAGAGTTCACCCTCAACCTGAAAGACAAAAGGGCATATGACTACCTAGTCATAGCTGAGAAAGAATCCCTCCTTGAAAGGCTCAGAAAAGACACTTACTTAAAAGTGCTGTTCGAGAAGCTGTCACCATCATTCGAAAGAGCCACGTTTGTCATATTCGGCTCAGCCGCAGACAAGATCAAAGAAGGATCAGACATCGATCTCCTTGTGATAGGAGCGTGCAGCATAACGCGCATAATCGAAGACTTCGAAAGCGTGTACAACAAAAAAATCCATAAGATACAAGCAGCAAGCCTAAGCAAGCTAAGCCTAACATTCATCAAAGAGGTGTACAAGAAACACTTGATACTCAATAACACCGAGCAAGTCGTAAGGTTCTTCGGAGAGCTCTATGAGCAGAATAAGCTGGTGTAAAGAACAGGAAAAAGGCATAAAACTGGTAAGCCCGAACGACAACCTCTCTAAAGAGTATTTCCAAAACGCTGAAGAGAGCCTGAAAGTTCTCAGAAGCATAAAAGGGACAGAGTCAAACATGTGGCTAGCCACGACTAAGTACTACACCGAGTATTTCGCTGTCTATTCTGTGCTGATGAAAATTGGGATAAAATGCGAGATACATGACTGTACGATATCCTTAGCGAGGCTTCTTGAGAAGGAAGGTGTTATACACCAAGGAATAGCAAAGACATTACAGAAGGATAAAGAATTAAGGATAGACAACCAGTACTACCTCAAGAACAGGCATGTTGAGATAAATTTCGAAAAGATTTCTAGGTTCATAATCTCTGTGAAGGATAGCCTAGACAAGCTGAATCTTGAAAGGATAAATCGTGTAAGAACGAAAATAAGCCTGCTATGATAAGTTAAAAATTTATGGAAAGCTGTTTCTTTTGCCCCAGGAAAGAAATATCTAAAGCCCCGATAACGCAACACTTCACGCCTCTTTAATGCGACATCGGAAGCCTCGATAATACACGCGAAAACGAACCTTTCCGACGGACGAGGCGGGCAAGTTTTTGTACGAGTACAACAAGAAGAAAACCGAAAGCGTGTGTTCAACAAAGAATTATTTTCAACGAAGTGTTATTAGCCACTAAGAAATATATTTTAGTTTATATAATGATTTTTAAACAAAACATGCTTTCTTCCACACGTAATAACCAAAAAAGGTGAGAACTAGTGAATCCTATACACATAACAGCAAGAGACCTGCCAGAGGCATGGTATTTGTGCCTAAAAGAGGTCATGGAACAGGGCAGAGAATACCTGATAACTGAAGGCAGCTATGAAGGCCAGAAGAGAAAACAGCTAGACTTTGTCACGATACATATCATATATCCTGGGACTAAGCCTTTAATCCCCGACATACCG
>VGLX01000053.1 GCA_016866645.1 Candidatus Woesearchaeota archaeon
CATAAATATTGCCATCTCTAAAGGTATCTCGCTTTTCGGATCCTTAACTTCTAGTGTATAAACATCTTTTACGGGGTTGAAGTTTTTCTTCACCACATAGTCCAAGTTCCCTTTGTTGTCGTAAAAATTGTTCTTCTTGAGTATTGAAAAGTTAACCTCATCTGACGTGCCTAGCGGATTCTTGTTTGCGTCATAGAAATGGAAGAAGTATCCGATTGAAAACAACTTTGTCTTAGTCTCCTCCCCAATATACCCTATCAGTTCTCCGTGCCTGTTGTATACCGCTGCGCATCTTGTCAGCCTTAATATCCTTTTATCTTCTTTTTCAGAAGCGAATAGTGTTCCATCCTGCAGTTCCAACTTGAACTCGTCAACCCATAGCTTGATGTCTTTACCGTATAATCTTCCGACTTTTTCACCGTCAGCATATAGGTCATAATCTTTCCCTATACAGAAAACTTTTTCAGAAATTTCTATCTCTTTAGCGTTCTTAAGGAATGTTCCGTAATCCGAACCGTCCGGTAGTCTGCCCTTTTTTTCACATCCTACACTAAACAAACCAAACGTTCCTAAGGCTAACAAGCTGCCTGCGATCATTTTTTTGTAGTTAGTTTTCATAATCACACATTCTTAACGTATCCTCTTTAGACATGTTTTTAAACCTTTCTAAAAAAGGTCTTAGCCAGTTTCAGACATTTTAAAGAATAAAAATCTGAAGAGAATCATTAAGCAGTCTAAGGCAGCGACGAGTATTTCGTGAAAGACAATATCCAGTTTATTATCAGCAACATAATCACAGCGGATATTAAGTAAGGCGTGAGTCCGATTTTTATGTTTTTATAAACTTCTTGGCTTATGTCCATGTATACTTCGTCAAACTTTTCTTTAGTGTCTACCCTATAGTATCTTCCTCCTGTGCTCACCGCGATGTTCTCTAACGTGGAAAAGTCTAGTTTAGTCTGTGCTTGTGCGTCTTCTTCCCCGTAGAATCCTGCACCTTCTTCCGTGCCTACGCCTATTGTGTTAACGGTTATGAAAAAGTTTTGGGCGTATTGTATAGCTGTGGATACTGGTATCCCTACAGTGCTTTGACCGTCAGTTAGAAGTATTATCGATTTTGACTTGTTCTCTTCATTCAATAATAGGTTAGCTGATGTGATTATAGCCTGACCTATGTCAGTTCCACCCACTCCTTGGATAGTTATGCTGTCGATATCATCTATCACTTGTGCGTGGTCGTCACTTAGGGTATGCTTTGGGAATGACGCTCCTGCGAAAGGCACTATAACCACTTTTGATTTTATGGGCAGGGCTTCTACGAACTTAGCTGCGAACTCTTTCGCAGCCGACAGCCTGTCGGGTTGGAAGTCTTCTGCTGACATGCTTGAGGACGAGTCTATAGCGAGCGCGAAGTTCACGTCAGTTGCCGGCCCTATATACCAGAAGTTCATGCCTGCTGCTGAAAACACCAAGCACAAGAAGATAAAAATCCTTAATGTAAGCTGGAAAGGGTAAGCAGGTATTATTGTCGGCTCCAAAACTCTCGCCGCTGCTTCGAAGTTAGCAAACATCAACGCCTCTTTTTTCTTATACCTCCAGTTGTAGTAATGTGCCATCGTCATCAGAGGCAGAGCTAATAAAAACCATAGTATGAACGGGTGGTCGAATGTTATCTCCATGTTGCTTTCCTCATTTTGAAAAATTCTATTATCGGCTCGGCAAAAGGTTTGCTGGAATCCAGTTTCAAGAACCCTATGCCTAATCCGTCAAAAAAGTCTTTCAGGCGCTTTTCCTGCTGCTTAACATATTCCCTATATCTGTCTCTTATATGTTTTCCGGCTAGGTGGATTCTCTGATTTGAGAATGGGTCTCTCAGGACCACCTCACTCTTGGTCTTCGGCAGCTCGAAGTCTGCAGGGTCTCTTATCATGAACACTAAAAGCTCAAACTTTCTTGAATAAGTTTTTATAGTGTCCTGCCAGTCGGACCATGGGCCTAAGAAGTCCGTCAAAAGTATGACCACAGTTCGAGGCTTAGTGTATGTGAACGTGAATTTAATCGCGTTATTCAGGTTGTACCCCCCACCATAGTTATCAGGACTTAATAATGCATCTATCAAAGCATAGTACTGGGTGAACCCACCTTCCGGCTGCTTGCTCTTGACTATTCTATCATTGAACATTGCGAATCCTACATGGTCCGCATTTTTTATCATCAAGAATGCTAAAGATATTGCCACCTCTCCTGCAAATTCTGCTTTCAGCTTTCTAGCCGTGGTGTATACCATGCTGTTGCTGCAGTCTATTAAGAAGAGTATCCTCAAATTCCTCTCTTCGATGTATTCTTTTACGAGCAGCTTATTAGACCTTGTTGATGCTTTCCAGTCTATGAGATCTGCATCGTCTTGCTCAGTATAATCAGTATAGCCTTCAAACTCTACGCCCCTGCCTTTGAATCTGCTCTTATAACTACCTACAAGCTCTCCGCCTAGGACTGATTTTGTTGTAAGCTCTAAGGCTTCGATTACTGGTGTCACGTCTATTAAAAGCCTTCTCATCTAAAAAACGCTCTTTTTGTTTTTATACTGGTATCCTCCTGAATATCTGGTCGATTATGTCATCAGGGCTTATCTGCTTGGCCATCCCTTCGTAGCTTAGCAGTATCCTGTGCCTTAATACTTCATGCGCTACAATTTTAATTTGCTGTGGTTTCACGAAACTGTCTCCTTTCATCAAGGCTTCTGCTTTCGCGGCTAATGCTAATCCTATTGACGCTCTTGGTGAGACTCCGAAGTCTATATATTTCCCAAGAGTTAACCCATATTTGCTCGGATTTCTAGTCGAGTCCACTATCTTGGTTATGTAGACTTTCAGTTTGTCGCTGAGGAATATCTTCTTTGTCATCTCCTGCATGTCGATTATTTCTTGACCGTTGGTCACAGGTTTTATACCGTAAGACTCGAATGATTTAACGTCTATGTTTTGGTCTATTATCATCTTTTCTTCGTGAATCTCAGGATACTTCACTAAGACTTTGAACAAGAACCGGTCTATCTGCGCTTCTGGAAGCTCGTAAGTCCCTCCTGTCTCGATAGGGTTTTGTGTTGCCATGACAAAGAACGGCCTTTGCAGCATGAATGTCTGTCTGCCTATAGTTACCTGCTTTTCCTGCATTGCTTCAAGCAGTGCTGATTGCGTCTTTGGCGGTGCCCGGTTTACTTCGTCCGCTAACAAGAAGTTCGTGAACACAGGGCCTTTCACAACATAGAAACCTTTCTCTTTATGATAAGCTGTCACGCCTATTATGTCTGTAGGCAGCAGGTCTACGGTGAACTGCACTCTCTTGAAGTCGCATCCTACTACGACAGCCATGGTCTTTAAGAGCAGGGTCTTAGCTATTCCCGGCACCCCCTCCATAAGGACGTGGGCATTAGTAAGCAAGGCTCTCACCAGGCTATTCATCGCCGCTTCCTGGCCTACGACTACTTTTGACATCTCTTTTTTTAGATTATCAATAACCAATCTGCATTTTTTTATCTTTTCAGCGTCTAATTCAGGCATTTTCTTATTTCCTCCTTTTTATTTCTTGGCAGCACCTATTTTCAGCTCTTTCTCCAGACTTAAGAACTGCTCGTAAATCTCATTCCTATATTGTTGTGGCAGTTGCTCATAAATCTTGGACACTTCTAGGTAATATTGCATAGCTTGCTTCTGCTCATTTGACCTCAAGGCGAGTTTAAGTTGCAAGAGCTGCATCATCGCTTTTTGGAAGTTCACTGCGTTGTTTATGTCCTCATAGAAAAGGACTATCTTCGGCAGCATCTTATCTTTTCCCTTTTCGGATAATGCGTTGTATACAGGTATTATTGATGAGTATATCTGCTGTGCTTTCAGCACGTCTCTTTTCTTCTTTGAAAGCGCGTCTTTTCCCTGGCTCAGCATCCTGTTTATATTGTTTACCCTCTTATTCTCTCTTATTCTTCTTCTAAAAGCTAAGTAAATGAAGTAGAAGAAGCTTTCGACTGTTGGTCTTTCTTCACTTAGTATGTTCTTCAAAACTTTCTGTTTTTTCTTAGCCCCAACGTCTTCGAGTACCACGTTGAATGATACTTTTTTAGGAACGTTCACAGGTGTGAAATGTTCTTTTATGAATCCCCAGATCTCTTGGAATGTTTTATCTATCACCTTTCCCAGCTTGTCTTCTAAGGTTGTCTTTTTTTCTAAGTCTCTTAACAATTCGCTTTTGAACCTTTTCAAGCCTTCAAAAAGTTTAGACTCTTTTACAAACTCCCTAGGATGCGTTATTGATGATTTAGGAGAATGTTTTTTTACTATGCTCAAGAACTCATTAGCTATTGTTTCTAGCTCTTTCTTAGTAATCTCATCTTTAGAATACTCTAGTTCCAATAGTTTTTCGCAGAAACTTTTAAGGTTCACCTTGTTCTTCTTCTCTAGCTCGTCGATAAGCTCATCGTGGGTGAACATGCCGTGCAGCCCTAAAAGCTGTGCGAAGTATTGGTTTATCAAGACAGAAAGCCCGCCCATAGCTTTCATAGGCTCTTGCTCTTTAAGTACTTCATCAACTTCTTGCTCGTAGTCTATCTTTCTTACTTCTTGCGGCTCTCCAGATTTTTTTGGCCTTGTCTGTATAGCTCGAGTCTTGAGTTTTGAGAACCTGTCAAATATCACGCCCCAATTGTCCTTCAAGTAGATGAGCAGCATGACTAGCGCTCCCACCACTATTATTGCTATAGGCAAATATATTAGCAACTGTTCCAGGTTACCTTCCATCAATGACGTTATGACATCATCCAGGGCCATACCACACCTTTTCTCTCCTCTTTTTAACAAGCTTAGTGATTATGAATATTATCAGCGATATGCTTACTGCGTTTACTAATAATAGCACTAATACCCTTTTAAGATTAATCTTTTTCTTAAGGTCTTGCTCAGGCGGCTGGTAAACAGTTGTTACTAAGTCTTTGCATTTGTCTATCGCTGTGTTAAGTTTCAGCAAGGCAGAGTCCAAGTTGCCTGCTGATATGTCCTGCTCTGCTCCGGTTATGAACTCGTTAAGTTCTAAGCATTCAGGATTTTCTTTGAACAGGTCTTTGACGAACTTAACTCTCTCTTCTATTATCGTAGGCATCTCTAATATGGTAGCGAGTATTTTTACAGAGTCTGTAACCTCCGGATCTTCCACTACTGCTTTGACTACTATCTCCTCAAACCCTTGTGTCACACCTGTAATGTAAAGCTTCACTTCTTTTTCTTCTCCAGGATTTAATTCTGTTATGAAATCCTCAGAAAATTTAAGCTCTAAGGCTTGAGGTGTTTCTGATACCAGTTTTATATTTTTCAAAACAGTTTTTTCGTTGGTATTCCTGACTATTAGCGGAGTTATTATAGTGTCTTCTTTGTATATCGTTAACGCTCCAGGATGGATTAGGTCTATAGTTACGAGCTCTTTCTTAGACGATCCGCCGCCTCCGCCGCCTCCGCCGCCTCCGCCTCCGCCAGTTGTAACCACTGTTTGTGTGGTAGTTGTTTGTGTCACGTTCAGCAAGACAGTGTTGCTGCTCACATTATCTATCGAGTCGTTTGCCGTAAAGATTATGTACTCAATACCATACCAACCTGATGTGGGTGCGAACGTAACCGCATATGTAGACTCCGCTACCCCCACCGCTATATTTGGGCTGGCTAATGTGCTGAAGTTTTCATCGAGCTGTTCCCATGTGAAGTTCAAGCCAGACTGGTTTTCTTCATCATAGAAATGGTCATCGAGGTCTAGGTTAGTGTATGCCGTGTCTTGGTTCCAAGATATGTTCTGAATTGTGAGTATGAACTGTGGAGGGAAGTTCACGTCTATCACTGTTATGTTCTTGTAGCAGAAATGACCTCTTGCCCCATCCCCCGAGGTTAGGCTATAATTCGCTCCATCGTATGCCATTACTGAAAGGTTATGCTCTCCAGAATCGTTTACTCCGGGATGATATGCTAGCGAGTCTGAGGCTATCCATGCCCACCCGTCAGGGAGGCCGCTACTCCATGCAGGGGCTTGAGGGGATGATGTCCTGTTAATAGCATCATCAAGGAACCATGTGAAGGTTAGAGAGTCACCGTCGCTGTCGTTAACAGCTATTATGTAAAATGATGTATTAGTGGTGTTTTCGTAGAGTGTTATCCCCGTATCGCCCACAGGACCTGAAGCGTACCAGAATGTGCTGTCACAGCGCATAACCGGCGGATCGTTCTCATTCTTTATTGAAAGGTTGATAAGCACGGATTCTGTAGCGCCGTCAGTGTCGTTCACGCTTATATTCACCCAGAAATCCCTATACCCCACCCCCATTCCGGCGTGGGTCGAGTTTGGGGCGAAGCTAAGTGCGCCTGTAGTCTCGTTCAGCGCTATGGTTGAACCATCAAAGAAATATTGCGAGATTTGAACACCTTCATCTGTGTAGTCACCGTATGTAGCGTTTGTTATGTTTTCAATCCAGAATGTTAGGCCTATATACTCGTCAGTCGTGTCTGTTCCGTTCTCTTCGTCTGAAACATTAAAGTCGTAGTACAGACTGACTTCCTGCTGACCAGTAAGGTTGGTATAGTGTATGAACCGGGGTATGTCATTAACTGCTAATACTGTAATGTTAATCAGCTCTGTGAGTGTCAGGTTAGTGTTGTCTGTCACGCTTATCTCGAACCAGTACTCGCCTGCTTGTGAGCCATTAGTGACTGTGAAGTTTATCGTAGCGTTCGTGTCGTTGTCTTTGATTATGTCGAAAGATAGGATGGTGGTGTCATTAATCGTGAATGTTAAGTTTTCGAACAGTTCGAAGATGTTGTCGGAAGGTATGTAAAAGTCTTCATCAGTGGCGTTGATTATAAGGTAAAACTCTGAGTCTTCATAAGCCGTGTGGTTGCCTATCGGCTCTGTGAAGTTCGGCGTGTCTTCTATGTTGTACACTGTGAAGTTAAGGTCTTGGGAGCTGTTTAGCCCTGTATTGTCGCCTATTGTGATGTTCACCCAATGCTCTCCTACGTGTGAGTCATTTGGCGTGAAGTTTATT
Organism: Candidatus Woesearchaeota archaeon; assembly: GCA_016866645.1. Lineage (GTDB taxonomy): Archaea > Nanobdellota > Nanobdellia > SCGC-AAA011-G17 > VGLX01 > VGLX01. The sequence continues at coordinate 7,073 of VGLX01000053.1, forward strand.
TCACCAGTGTTCAAATCTATGTTGAATAATGTTGTGTTATCATACCATAACAATGTGTCACCATCAGGTTCTGTAGCGTTATCTGTCAGGTTTATGTAAAACCCTATATCCTCTGTAGCGTTATTGTCCACAGTTGCGTTTAGGTAAGGGGGGGAGTTTGTTCTTATCGAGATGTTCACTAGCTCCGATTCCGTATTGCCGTCTGTGTCGTTTACGCTGAAGTTTATCCAGCAGAATTCTTTATCTGTGTCAGGGGTAAAAGAGATATCAGCATACATTATTCCACCTGAAATGTACGCGTCCCCCATGCTGAATAAATAACAAGGGTCACCTGCTGATTCGTTCTGCGAGAAGTTCAATGATTCATCACTGCCCGGTATACTAAGATCCCCGTCTGTAGCGTTTATTGAGAACGAGTAAGTAACATTCGCGTTTACAGTGAAATTGCCTATGGTTGACAGTGAAGGCGCGTCTGATACGTCATCGATTGTTATGTTCACAATCTTCAAGGCTGTTGCGCCGGCATTGTCAGTAACGTTTATTTCTATCCACCAAAAGCCTACTTGCGCATCTGCCGGGGTGAAGCTAACGTTGCTTTCATTATTCGACAGCCATGAGAAAGTGAACCAAGTCTCGTTTGCTGAGAAAGTAA
>VGLX01000054.1 GCA_016866645.1 Candidatus Woesearchaeota archaeon
AAAAGAAAAATTAGATTCAAAAAATTCTTTTGATAAAATAATACAAAAAATAGTTATACAATCAAAAAATTTTTATTTACACCAATATCCCACATAATTATCGGACAACCTGTAAACGGTGGGGGCCAGGATATTTGAATGGCCTGAAGGCAGAGGCATTTACGAGTGCAAACCCAAAGAAGGGACTGTCGGCCGAACATTCCAGTTTGATTCTGATGAAGTCACAATCTGGATGAATGCTGGAAAAGCAGAATTCACCGACCTTATCTCAGGCAAAAAACTAGTATACACCACAGAACAGACACGAGAATATGACTGCCGTTGTATCAAAAGCTACGGAAAGTAAAACGAAATGCCAAACAAACGCACAGAATCCAAAAACATTTATAGCCTGCCTTTTGACGAATTATTAAACCTAAAACCACAGCCTGCGCCGTTCCACTACGAAGTAAAATGGCAGAAGCATGCGTTAGACTTTGCGATGAAAGAAGGGACACCGATAAGAGCGGCGCTAGACGGGATTGTAATCAAAGCGATTGATGAATTCGGTCCAGGCGGCCCTGAAAAATCTTTCGTGGACAGTTGTAACCTACTAATTATTGAACACATTAACGGTGAATACTCAGGATATGCCTATCTAAGAAAAGGGTTCAAAGTACGAGAAGATGACGAAGTCAAAGAAGGCTCAATCATAGCCTACTCGGGAAGGTCAGGATACAACACTTATCAGCATCTTCATTTTAATGTCATGAAAAAAACTAAAAGCGATAACTGGCAAACAATCCCTACAAGGTTCAAGCTTAAGAACGGGATTTACGTTCTGACTTCTCCAATTGAGTAAAACCTGTTTACATTAACGCTTCCGCTTTTCTTCTTATGTTACTCGTATAAAAACTTGCCAGCTTCATCCGCCGTAAAGGTCGGCTTGTACTCCAACATTTGGTAACCTTCCATCTTCGCACCCCCTATGAACTTCTTACACTCTTACCTGTCGTCGAAAGTATATAAGAAAACTTGACAACTAATGTTACAAAAATGAGGTCACGATACTTTCAACGTAACGTAAACTGTTCCCGAAGTGCCGATACGTGCTATCCGGCCCTGAAAAACCCCCGCCCTGCAAATCAGGTGAAGGGTTTTTTCCAAAAACAGGAACAAAAAGATTTATATACCTTTAGAGGTATAATATCATACTGTAAATGGTATACATAAAACTGGAGAAAACAGACATGAAGATATTGGCCCACATGGCTAGAGATATGAGTAAAGAATACTCCATAAAAGAACTTTCAGACCAGCTTAACACGCCGTACGTAAAAATCCACAATTCCGTACACAGGTTAGCAGACAGGGGCATGATAAAAAAGAGGGTGCTTGGCAAGTCGCACTATTGTAGCTTTGACTACAAGAGCAACTTAGATGTAGCCTGCTTCGTGGAAGCTCAGATCGCAAGAAATTTTTTAAGAATAAACAAACCTGTAAAAATACTCATCGAAAACATCCAAGAAAGACTATCGATCCCGAGCTACTCATTGGTCGTATTCGGCTCTTTTGCCAAGAGCACGCAGACAAAGAGCTCGGACTTAGATCTTGCTGTGATTACGGAACAAAGGACCTTAGAAAAAACAGAAAGGACAATAAACGCAGTCGCAGAAACTAGCAATATAAAAGTGCATACAACCGCGTTCATCTACGAAGATTTCATCAAGATGTTAAAATCAAAAGATGTCACAGTTGGAAAAGAACTAGCAAAGAACCATATTGTCTTACACGGGTGCGAGCAATTCTACGAATGTATCAGGATGTCAGAATGAAAGACCAAGAAGTTGAGAACAACGTCAAGTATTACCTGGCTGAAGGGCTGTTCAAGAAAGGTAATTATGATTTCCTCACAGGGTTTTATTTGGATAATGCTAAGAGATCATTATCGACAGCGAAAGTTTTGTTTAGGGCATCTGAGGATAAAGAGCTAAAGAAGATGCTAGGACTATTAGACAGCTTTGAAACGTACTTATGGGTCATCACTGCATCTTACTACTCGATGTTTTATGCAGTAAACGCATTATTCTCAAAGAACGGGCTGAAGGTATGAGACAAAATCGCCCATAAAGTCGCATCAGACCTGTTTTATCACTATTTTATACAGAATAATAAGCTTGCTAAACGGCTTTTTGAGACTTATGAGGAAGCAAAGAATTCTGCGCTAGACCTCACAGACACGAAATATCCTGATATTGCTAGAGAGCTTTCAAAGAATTTATCATATGAAATGAGTAAAAGGCGCAGGTTCCAGTACAATATGCTAGAATCCACAAAAAGAAGCTACGCAAAAACATCAATGGACAGGGCAATAGATTTCGTTAATCAAATGGAAGTTGTGATAAAAAGCTGATTTTTTCTTAGAGCTGGATTTTTTAGCTGAGTCCATAGTCTCAGCCTGTTTCTAGCACCTTCTCTTTGTTTTTCAGCCCTGATATGATTTGTATTGGCAGTTTATATTTTTTATGAAACAATTTTATTATCTCTTTGTTGGCCTTATTCTCTACATGCGGATCTTTTATCAAGACCTTGTATGCCTGCTTTTCTTCATCAAAGTCTTGTATCTCGTTTTTTCCTGCGTTAGTCTTTACTATTATCTTGATTCTCATGGCTTACACAGTGATAAGATATTGATTAAAAGTTTATAAAACTTGTTTAGTAAAAAAAATTCGATGTGCAGTTTTAGTGCCCCATGGCAACACTACCCTTTTCAGGGTGTCCATCCCTTGCATATACGACAAAAAAAGGCCGTAATTGGTGAACGGCATGCCCAATGCGGTGAGGTCTCTTATTCTCGCAAGGAGCTGCTGCGAGGGTATCATGCATCCGCCACAATGGATTATCAGCTTGTACTGTTCAAGCTTTTCGTTTTCTTGAAATTCCCTCCCGAAATTGTGTTCGATGACCACCTTTGGGAAGTTTCTTTTAAAAAAATTCGGGATTTGGACTGTCCCGATATCTTCACCTATCCTTGAATGGTTGCACGCTTCGACTATAAGCACCTTTTCGCCGGGCTTAAGATTGTCACATGCGCTTATCCCCCGCACGAAAAGATGTAAACGGCCCCTGCTGAAGTAGTTTATCATAGTTATCGAGAAAGTTGTGAGCATTATGTTTTCAGGCACCCAGTGGCGCAAGACATCAATAGCTTGAGAATCTGTTATCACTGCATGCGGCCTCTTTTTGAAAGATTCTATGAATCCAAAAAACCTCTTCTTCTCCTGCTCTGATTCTTCTGGTTTTTGGCTTCGTGCTTTTTGCAGGTCTAGCCTGAACGAAACAGGATACGCCCAGTTACGGGTTATGTACTCTTCTACCATTGATTGCGGCCTCAGATACCTGCCTGGCGGAGTCTGGACGTCCATAGGTATTACCAGGACATAGTATTCTTCTCTTTTGAGGAATGGGATAAGCTCAATTTTTTGGTTTTTTGATTCAAAGTTTTGGATTATAAAACTTAGTAATGGCTGCCGGTATCTCTCATGGTTTGCCTTCAGCCTTATCTTGTTTACAAACTTTAGTTCATGAATCTCGTCCTCAACAGGCCGTATCTTTTTTTCGTCTTCTTCTTTGAAGATGTTGTAAACGACAAGCATCTGCTTGTTCAGTTCTCTGGCTTGCCCTATAATCTTTTTTTCCCAGGTGAAGTCTTCTGTTGAAGGGTCTATAACAACAAGGGCAAGGTCGCATTCTTTTAGGTCGTTGAACAGTTTTACCCTTTTTTTATCTCCGAGCCGGCCTTCTTCGTTGCATCCTGCAGTGTCGAACAGCTTTACAGGCCCTAATCCATGGATTTCTTGCAAAGCTGTCTTTGTATCTGCGGTTGTTCCAGGGGTCGGGTCTACTATTGATGTCTGCTGCTGGGTTAGAAGGTTCATTATGCTGCTCTTTCCAGAGTTCATCTTCCCGAATATCCCGATATGGTCCCTTTCTATCAGCATTTTTTATTGTTCCTTTTGTAGATAGGATGTTTCTTGCAAATTTTAGTCACAATCTTTTTTCTTTTAATCATCCCATCTTCGTCTTCTGGGTTCTTGACTGCGTAAGAGATTATTTCAGATAACCTGTGTATGTCCTTTTTCGTGAAACCTCTTGAGGTCAGGCCTAATGTGCCAATCCTTATGCCTGACGGTTTTTTGGGACTGCCTTTGTCGAAGGGTATTAGGTTCTTGTTTGACATGATGCCTGCTTTTTCAAGCGCTTCTTGCACAGCATGGCCGTTAGTGTTCGTGTTTTCCAGGCTTATGAGTATGATATGCGTGTCAGAGCCGTTTGTGACAATGTTCACCCCTCTTTCTTTTAGCAGCCTGCAGAGAATCCTTGAGTTTTGGATTACTCGCTTGATGTATCTTTTGAACCGTCCTGTTGCGGCAATCTCGAAGCATATGGCTTTTCCGGCGATGTTGCTGTTCAGCGAACCGCCTTGTGTTCCTGGAAAGACCGCACGGTCTATCTGCTTTGCATACTTGTCCTTGCATAGTATCACTCCGCCTCTGGGGCCTTTCATGGACTTGTGGGTGGTGAATGTAACAAAATCAGCAAAATCGCATGGGTTCTGGTGGAGACCTGCGCAGACAAGCCCTGCGGTGTGGGCGATATCACAGAGAAGATACGCGCCGGTTTCATCGCAGATATCTCGGAACTTTTTGAAGTCAATCCCCCGAGGGTATGATGAGCCGCCAGCGATTATAAGACTAGGCTTGAACTTTATAGCTTTTTTCCTGACATCCTCATAGTCTATCCGGCCATTTTTCTTGTCAACGCCATAGTGCATTGTCTTGAACAGATTTGCTGCGATGCTGAGTCTGTTGCCGTGGCTTATGTGTCCTCCGCATGCCAGGTCCATGCTTAGTATCCTGTCGCCAGGTTTTAATATTGACATCATCACTGCCATGTTTGCTTGTGTCCCTGAGTGTGGCTGGACATTCGCGTGTTCACTTCCAAAAAGCCTTTTGACCTTATCAACAGCTATTCCCTCTATTTTGTCAACTACCTTTGTGCCCGCATAATACCTCTTGCCGACATAACCTTCTGAGTACCGGTTTGATATTATGCTGGAGTATGCCTTAAGGATTCGCATGTCAGGATAGTTTTCTGACGCTACCATGTTGACTGTCTCTTCCTGGCGCTTTTCTTCTTCCTTTAGTAGGTTTAGTATCTTGTCAGGTCTCATTTTTTTGTCCTGTTCAGAAAATGCTTCGGGTCTCCCCACTCATCAAATCCGACGCTTCTTCCGATAGTTTTTATGCGACCTAGCAGGCATAGTTTGCATTCGTCTGTGTCCTCGTCTATGCATGGCTTTCCATCATAAAGCATGTATTCTTTCCTTACACGTTTTGGCGTGACTAGAGGCATTATCACATTCGCCCCGTATTGCAGGCCTTTTTCTCGCCCATCAGGGTAAAGCGCTTGAAGGGCTGTTGTCGTTGCTATGTTGACATCTTTGAGCGCTATCCTTGTTACTGCGATCATCATTAAAGAAAGGTTGAACACGTCCTCTTTTCTGTTTTTTGTTTCTTGCCCATATCTTTTCATGGGCGTTTGCCTGTGGGTTATGTAAGGCCCCATCCCTATCATGTCGATGTCGTATTTCTTGAAGAACATGATGTCATCAGCTAGGTCTTCGATGGTTTGCCCGGGCAGCCCAATCATCACTCCGCTTCCGATCTGGTATCCTATCTTTTTTAGGATGCGCAAGCATTTCTTCCTGTTTTTCAGAGTCTGGTTTTTCGGGTGTGTCTTCTTGAACAGTTCTGGATTTGTTGTTTCTATTCTTAGGAGGTAGCGATGCGCGCCTGCTTCGAAGAAACGCCTGTATGCCGCGTAGTCCTGCTCGCCTACGCTCAGCGTTACCCCCAGGCCGTTTGGAAGCCTGTCGCTTTTTGTTTTTTCTTTTGTTTTTTCTTTTGTTTTTTCTTTTGTTTTTTCTTTTGTTTTTTCTTTTATTTTTTTGGTTACGTCCTCTACAAAGTCTACAAATTTTGAATCTCGCCTTTCTCCAGACTGGAGGACTATCGAGCCGTAACCATTGTCAGCGCACCATGCCGCAATATTGGTTATCTCTTCTTTTTCTAGGGAGTACCGCATTATTTCTTTGTTGCCTTTCCTTATCCCGCAGTAATAGCAGTTGTTCGCGCACAGGTTTGAGAATTCCAGCAATCCGCGGTAGTATACCTTTTCACCGCAGTGTTGTTTCATTACAAAGTAGGCTTTTTTTCTTATCATCTCTATTTCTTGTTTGTTCTTAACAGAGAGTAGGCGGATTATGTCATTTTTGCTGAGGTTCTTTTTTTCTAATAGTTTTTTTAGCTGCATTTTAAAAGTATAAGTCCCTCCCTGATTTTTTCACCATCTTCAGATATTCGAGAGTTTTGTTTCTTATGGCCTTGGAGGGGATGTTTTTCAGTTCTTTGTGAATAAGCTTTTCTCCGGCCTTGATGGTCCTGCTGTCAGCGTAGTCTTCTAAGAATTCTTGGAATGTTATCAGCGCGTTGGGTAAGCAATGGAGTTTTATCAAGCCAGGTTTGGCCAGGTCCATGAAGTCTTTTCCCACCCTTCCACTCCGGTAGCATGCGGTGCAGAATGATGGGATGAACCCTTGTTTTATCACTGACCTTATCATTTCAGCAACGCTTCTGGTGTCTTCTAAGCTGAACTGCCCTTCAGTGTGGGAGCTTGTTGCTTCTTCTTTATATCCTCCGGGGCTGGTTTTAGAGCCTGCGCTTATTTGTGAGACTCCTAGATTGAGCAGCTCTTTTCGCATGTTTGGAGATTCACGCGTGGACAGTATTATGCCTGTATAAGGCAATGCGCATCTTAGCACAGCAACTATTTTTTTGAAATCAGTGTCTGAGACTGGGCAGGGTACTTTTTGTGATGCTGGCGCGTTTTGTGCAGGTTTTATTCTTGGTACTGAGATGGTGTGCGGCCCTGTGCCGTAGGTTTCCTCAAGGTGAGTTGCATGTTGGATTAATGCTAAGACTTCATAGCGATACTCATACAGCCCGAATAAGGCTCCGATGCCGACATCTTTTATCCCACTTTTTAAGGCTCGGTCCATCGTGTGAAGCCTCCAGGAGTAGTCTGCTTTTTTTCCTGCAGGGTGCATCAGTTTGTAAGTCTCTGGGTGGTATGTTTCTTGGAAGACAGTGTAAGTGCCTATCTTTGCGGATTTTAGTTTTTTGAGTTCTTTATAGGCCATGGGTGATATTTCGAGGTTTATCCTTCTTATCGAGTTTCCTTTTGAGTCTCTAACCTTGTATATTGCGCTTATTGTTTTCAGGCAACGGTCCAAATCGCATGCTGCGGGGTCTTCTCCCATTAGGAGCAATATCCTTTTATGGCCTTGGTGGAGTATTGCTTTTGCTTCTTCTTTTACTTGACTGGGTGTCAAGCATTTTCGCATCAGGTCTTTATTGTCTCTTCTAAAACCGCAGTAAAGGCAGTTGTTGGAGCAGTAGTTGGACACGTATAGCGGGGCGAAGAGGACTAGGCGGTTGCCATATATCTGTTGTTTAATCTTCAAAGCGGTTTTAAAAAGGCAGTCCAATGATTTTTTGTCAGATATGTTGATTAAAACTGCGATGTCTTCTAGGCTTAAACCTCTTAGAAGGAGGGATCTTTTTAGTATTTTTGATACCTTATT
>VGLX01000055.1 GCA_016866645.1 Candidatus Woesearchaeota archaeon
TGCTAAGTTCTCCCAGCTGTTTGATGAGGATTTCATAATGTTCGGATCCAAGATAGAACAGATATCCCAAACGAACCTTACTTATTACCCTTACAAGGAGAACATATTTGACTACATGAAGGTATGTAAAGGCGTGATAACCCTTGCAGGGCACTTGACGCTCTCAGAATGCATCGCTTACAAAAAGCCGGCCATGGTTTTTCCTATACAAGACCATGTTGAACAGATGCTTAACGCTTACAGTCTGGAGAAAATTTCTTACGTCATGTATAATATAGAAGACTTGAGAAAGAACTTGAAGAAATTTTTGGACAGCTTAGGCGAGTTGAAGGATAGGATACCCCAAGTCGAGTTTAATGGCTCAGACCAGGTAGTGGATATAGTGCACAACTTGCTTACGTGAAATCTTTTAGGACGTCGATCCATTCTTTTGGGTTGTCTCTTTTTAGTATAGCATCTAGTGAGTATACTGCTACGTTACTGATGCCTGCACTTTTTAGCATTTCCAAGTCTTGCCTGAACTGTTCCGGGCTGGTGTAGCACCCTTCTTTTTCTAGTATGCCTGGGCCTATCAGCCCGACTGATGCGCTCATGTCAGGGTTTTGTTTCACTATCCGTTTAAGCATGATCTTGTTGTAATTTTTGCATAAGGGCCTTAGTGTCTGGCCTGCTAGCGTGGTGTACATCATCAGCTGAAGGGTCATGTTTTTTCTCTTCTCTAATGTTATGCCCAGTTTGTTAAGGTAGAATTTTGGCATTGGCGCTTCGTTGATAAGTATTTTAGTATTATTTTTCGCTAGCCAGTAGATAGTCTCTTTTAGGTATTCTGTGTTTTTTGCGTTCTTGAAGAAGATGCCTAGCCCCCACAGCAGGGTCTTGAGGTTGTTGTGTTTGAATTTAGGTATTGGCGGCTCTAGGTCTATCTTTATTCGCATTCCTTTGTATTGTCTCAGCTCGTCGATGCTTTCTTTGCTTGTGAGGCCTGAGAACCAGTAGCCTTCTTCTTTGGATAACGCCGGCCACGCCCCAAGTATTATGTTTTTAGACCTTATCTTCTTGGTGTATTCTTGGAACTGTCTTTTGCTCCTGACTGCTATGTACACTTCTACTTTGAAGTCTATGAGCCTTACTGCCTTTTTCCAATCGGTCTCTTCGGGAAATTCTGACCAGAGGATTATTCTTTTGAACATAAGGCTTATATAACACACAGGGTTTATATTATTTTATTTACTACTGTTGAGTGGTTAAGATAGAAAGGTTTATATATTAGAAACTTCTTTAAAGTATAGAATATACACAAGAATCGATAGGGGGCATAGTATAGAAACATGAGATTAAGAGAGGGAATAAGACCCAAAAATTCAGGTATAAACTTCGCAATAGAGTTCTCAATAAGCTGGGTATTGTTCATACTATTAGCATACGCAATCCACGAATATTCTCACCTCATAACGCTTAAGATCCTCGGCGGAGAAGGAGCCATAACAGAATGGAACCTAACTACGCCTATACAGATGCCAAACATAGAACATGGAAAAGCGTTAGTAGCGATAGCAGGAGGCTGGGGAGTCATGATAATCTATGCAATACTCATGCTGATAATCGGAGAACTGGAAGAAAGATGCGCCCTGCTTATAATATCTATACAACAAGGGATATATGGCGTGGGGGAAATGCTATTCCACTTAGGTGCACCGATAAACATGCTGACAGTAGCGTTCATCGGATACACCGTAGGCACGATACCAGTGATGTTCATAATCTACAAGCTATTCGGACACAAGAGAAGGATAGTAAAAAGAGTATCTTATGTATATGAGTAACCATTTTTCTAAGACTTTATTGAATTAGAATAATAAAAAAATTAAGGTATATCTAACTCTAAGACTTCTTCTATGCTCCTATAATTGACTTTTCCGTCAGCGTTCTTCTCAACCTCACGGACTTTTGTATAGGCTCCGCCTAAAAATTTCGTCAAAGTTTCCCTTTCCCTGTAGTCTGGAATATCATCATTGTTCATGTCAAACTCTGTGACCCTGGATCCGTCAGGCATGTTCTTCTCGGTGAGCAGATAAACGCTCTCACTGCCGTCAGTACCATAAACTTTTGTCTCTAAAATCCTATCGCCATTATCCAAGACTGTCTCTGTTTCTATGCTGTCTATAAATCCGTCTGCGAGAAGGTCATTCTGAGTAACAGTTATGCCTGGGCCTGCAAAGATTTTCTTCTCACGAGTCCCTATCTTGCCGTCAGCCCCGTAATAATCTCTGATGATAACGCCGCCTGAGCAGAGCATTTCTGTTATCTTAACGTCTATCTTGCCGTCAGCGCCGAAATCCTCTTCAGTGACAGAACCGCCAAGCATCTGCTTATGCGTTTTCCTATAGTCTATCGTGCCATCATTGCCACGGTCTTCTTCGATTACAGTAGTCTCGCATCCGTTATCACGGTAAACCTTCTCATACCTCATGACTTCATAGTCCGCAGTGCCATCTAGAACCCCATCGATGCCCATGTCATATTCTGTCAAAACCCTCCCGTCTTTGTAAGTCCTTTCAACAATTATAAACTTAGATTCTGTTTTAACATCATAGTCATTGAACCATTGCAGAGTAGAACGTGTTATCTTAACTTTCTTAACATCCTTGTAACAGCCTTTAGTATTGTTTTCAATACCTGCTGCTGGATAAGCTGTAGTTATTCCTAGTGCGCATATGAATGGTAATAATTTTTTGCATAAATTCTTCATAACAATCCCTCCTCGGCTACTGCTAAGTTAGAGTGTATTATAAAACTTGTTATTACGTATACAAAAAGCAGGCAATCCGGCAAAAACTATAAAAAAGTGTTAAACCCACATTACTATCATGATAAAAGAAAACTTAGGAAACATGAATATCCCTTCCCATGTGAAGCTCATAGCAGTGACTAAAACTAGGACAGTTGAGGAGATAAACGAAGCTATCAGAGCAGGAGTAAACTGTATAGGTGAGAACAGGGTCAAGGAAGCTGAAGAAAAATTCAATCTCTTACTAAAAGTCGAGAAGCACATGATAGGCAGCCTGCAGACCAACAAGGTTAAACTAGCGGTTGAGCTTTTTGACATGATTCAAAGCGTAGACTCGCTAAAGCTTGCCAAAGAGATAGATAAGAGATGCGCAGCCATACATAAAGTAATGCCGGTGCTAATAGAAGTTAACATAGGCAATGAGAAAAACAAACATGGGATAAATCCTGAAGATGTGAAAAACTTTTTGCTGGAACTTTCAAGCTTGAAGCATATAAGCGTGCAGGGCTTGATGTGCGTAGCTCCGATGCTAGAGCCGGAGCAAGTCAGGCCTTATTTCAAGAAGATGAAGCAACTTTTCGATTCTATTGGTAATTTGAAATGGCTTTCTATGGGCATGAGCAACGATTATAAGATAGCAATAGAAGAAGGCAGCAACATGGTGCGGATAGGCACTTTGTTATTCGGGAAGAGAGAATAGTTAGGTTTTTAAGCTTACCAATCGCCAGATTGTTCTTATGCAAACAGTGTTTGATTTTTACGACCAAGAGGAAATCGAAGGCTATCTTTCTGAGATAGAGTCTATGCTAAGAAAAGGCCACAACCCAGAGAAGATACAGGCCTCGTTAGGCATCGAATGCTTTGAAGAAATGCTCAACCTCGCAAAAGCCCGTATGAAGAACGAAAAAACCGGGGAAAAACTGTACATGGGCTTAGAGGATCTAAGATTCGCTACTCATCAAGACGTAGCGGACTACAGGGCATCAAGGCTAAGATGCGAAACGATAATCGATGTCGGCTGCGGAGTAGGCTTACAAAGCATAGCTTTCGCTAAGACATGCTCAAAAGTCATCGCTATAGAGGTCGATGAGAGAAAAGCGAGATACGCTGAGGAGAACTTCAAAAAACTCGGCTTGAAGAACGTGGAGCTCATAAAAGACGAGGCTATAAAATCTGCTAAGAAGATAAAAAAAGCAGATATCATATTTTGCGACACTGAAAGGGCTGCTGAAGAGACAGAAAGAAGCTTAGAAACCCTGAGGCCGAACATAAAAGAGCTGATGAAGGCTTACTCAAAGCTGACGAAGGATTTTTGCATAGAAATACCCCCCCAGATAAGAGACCTAAAGATAAAATGCGAAAAAGAGTACTTATCAATCGATGGAAAGCTCAACAGGCTTGACCTTTACTTCGGCAACTTGGCAAAGTCGGAATACTCGGCAGTTTCGCTTCCAAGTAAGGAAAGAGTTGAAGGCAAAACTCAAAAATCTCAAAAAAAGTCGGAAAAGGCATTAAGGTACGTTTACGAAGTAGACGAAGCAGTCGTAAAAGCCGGCCTGACTTCAAACATAACCCCCAAAGGATGCTTACTGTACAGCGAAGAACGACAGACATTGCTGACTTCTGAAAAGCACGCGAGCAGCCCTTTTTTCACTAAAACCTACAAGGTCTTAGCTACTTGCGACCCAACGCAGGATAAAATAACTAACGGGCTGAAAAAATCCGGAGCAGGCAGTGTAGTTCTGAGGGCCAAGGTCAAGCCTGAAGAGTACTGGTCTGAGAAGAAGAAATACGAGACAGGAATGACAGGCAATAAGAAACTGTATCTGTTCGTTACCAGCAAAGAAGCTTTGATAGCTGAGATTATAAGTTAGAATATCTCTACTATCTCTCCGATTTTCTTATTCTTAGCATAAAGCTTCGGCGGCCTATGAGCTACGTCTTCTTTGAACTGCGTGGTCTCTTTCACAAGGCCTAATGATTTGATTTTCTTCCTGAAGTTCCTCTTGTCCAGCTCTTTGTGGAAGATTATCTCATATATCTTTTGTAGATCCGTAAGTGTGAACTCCTCTGGGAGTAAAGAGAACGCTACTGTAGTGTATTCCAGCTTCCACCTAAGCCTTTTCAAGGCGTAGTCAAGTATGGACTTATGGTCAAACGCCAGGTCTGGCAGGTCGTAAGCCGAGAACCAGTTAACCTCTTTGACATCTGTGCTTGCCTTAAGCTTGAACTTCTCAGAGTTTACCAAAGCGAAATAGGCTACTGTTATAACCCTTGTCCTAGGGTCTCGTTTCGGGTTACCGAAAGTGTACAGCTGCTCCAGGTAGACATCCTTAACATTAGTCTCTTCTAACAGCTCTCTCTTAGCTGCTTCTTCTAAGCTTTCGTCTATCTTTACGAACCCTCCAGGAATAGCCCACATGTCCTTGAAAGGATCAACATTACGCTTGACTAGCAAAACTTTCAAATCATTATCCCTAACAGTGAAAAGTATAACATCTACTGTGACAGAAGGCCGTTCAAACTTTGTAGCATCGTAACCTTTCATGATAGTGTATGAAATACAATTATATATAAACTTTTTTGAAACTAGTCAGGAAATGGTTCCATAGAAAGGCTTAAATAATATGCTGATAACCTCGAGTCCTATCTAACAACAATAACAACTAACCCTTCACGGGTTCCAACCGGCGCATTTTCTTCCAAAAAAAGAAAGGGAAAACCTTAAACATGGTGAATAATGCAAGGTAGGAACAGGACTAGCGTTTTCAAACAATGCTCGTGCCGACATTCAGATTATTTATAGGTCTAAAAACTCAAAACTCACGACGGTATTATAATGTAAAACCCTAGGAAAAGCCGTTATAGACTGTAAGAACCAAGTTTTGACATTATAATATGAGAATATTTATATACATCTCACATATTCTAATTCATGAAGAACGATGCCTGACACAGACTCAAAAGACTTAGTCAAGTTATATTCTACAAAAATAAATAACCTGAAAACTGAAGTGGGCAAAGTTATAGTCGGCCAAGAGCACATGATAGATTCTTTAATCTATGCTTTACTTTCTGACGGCCATATACTCTTAGAAGGCGTACCTGGACTGGCTAAAAGCCTAGCAGTAGAAACACTAGCCCACGCGGTAGAAGGGTCGTTCCAAAGGATACAGTTCACACCAGACATGCTGCCATTCGACATCTTAGGCGCAGTAGTCTACAACCAGAAAACCCAAGAGTTTGTTATCAACAAAGGACCTATCTTCAACAACATAATCCTAGCAGACGAGATAAACAGGACCTCACCTAAGACACAGTCAGCACTGCTCCAAGCAATGCAAGAAAGACAGGTAAGCATAGAAACTCATACTTACACTCTTAACAGGCCGTTCATGGTCTTAGCCACTATGAACCCGTTAGAGCAAGAAGGCGTGTACCCATTAGCAGAAGCACAAATAGACAGGTTCATGCTGAAAATAAACATAGGCTACCCCAGCAAAGATGAGCTAGAAAAACTCTTACAAGCCAAGAACTCAAACTTCGAACAAGCCAAGAAAGACATCCAAAAAGTGATAAGCTTGGAAGAAGTGTTGAAAATACAACAGCTCATCCACAAGAACGTCTACGCTAACGACAGGGTAAGAAGCTACATAACCAGCATCTGCGTAAACACCCAACCGCCAAAGACAAGAAACCCTAAAGACGTCAGCGAAGAATGCCTAGAACCTAAAAACTGGGTAGTAGACTATGAGCAGATAAAGATGGGCTCCTCACCGAGAGGCGCTGAGTACCTACAGGCCGTGTCAAAGACCCATGCGTTCGTCAAAGGCAGAAACTACGTAACACTGGATGACGTGACAGCCATGGCCAAAGACGTCTTAAGGCACAGGATAATACTCAGCCAAATCGTTGACAGGAGCGAGGTAAGCGAAGACATAATCTTAGACCAGATCCTTCAAAGAACAAAGCTACCAGAATAGCCAAGAATTCTAAAAAAAACTTAAAACGAAAGGAGGTGTAGCTCTTTATGAAGAAGGATTTACACTCACTCAAACAGCTTTTCGAACTAGTAACAAAGCACAAAGTAGACTCGTTGTTCCCAGGCGAATGGGAAAGCATCCTTAAAGGCCATGGCCTAGACTTCGTAGACTTACGAGAATACCAGCCAGGAGACCCTTACAAGAGAATCAACTGGAAGAAGACAGCCCAAGACACGCAAGGAAAGATTTACGTCAAGCAGCACCGGGCAGAGAGCTACGCCTCTGTGATGATACTGTACGACGTGAGCAAGTCAGTAATGTTCGGGGAAAAAGAGGACATGCAAGCCATCATCGCGGCTTCTTTAGCTTATTCTGCTCTCAGGAGCAACAACAGCTGCGGCATGGTCATGTTCTCAGACAAAGTAGAAAAATATGTCCATCCGGGAAGCGGAGACGTACAGCTCCAGTACATAATCAAGGCATTGCAAGAGACAAAGCCCAAGCCATGCAAAGACACTAGCGTGACTGGAGCCTTGAAAAAGCTCACAGACAAGGTGAGCAGGAGCCTAACATTCATAATCTCTGACTTCAACGCGCCACAAACTTACCTGAACTTCTTAAGCGGATTAGACAAGAAAGAGCATGACGTCATAGCATTGATAGTCGTTGCCCAAAGCGAATTAAGAATACCTGAAGAAGGATGCTTGATAGAATTAACAGACTTGGAAAAAGGTGGGACATACTTACTGGACTCTAACAAGTATTACAAGCAGTATTCTAAAGAAATGGTCAAGGAGAAACAAAAGATCAAGTCAGCATTAGAACTCGCAGGAGTCGATGCTGAGATAATAACAACTAACGACTCGTTGGTCAAAAAAATCAACAAGCT
>VGLX01000056.1 GCA_016866645.1 Candidatus Woesearchaeota archaeon
CATAATAGCAATAGACCCAGTGAGCAAAGATTACAGCATCGTCGGAATAATTGACAATTACACAACTTATGAAAAGAAAGAAGGAAAAAAAGATTATTTAATCCATCAGGATTAGTCGTTGTCTACCCTTGGAGCTAGTATGAAGCTCAGCATGAGCCTGTCCATTATCTTATAGTCCGCCCTCAGAGGATACTCTCGTCCGAAGTTAAGGTCTACGGTCTCAGCTATCTTCGAGCCTTTAACTATTTTTTTCAGGTATTCGATGCTGTACTTTGACAAGACTCGGCTGTCTTTCATCTTTATGATTATCCCTTCTGTCGCCGGCACTTCCACCTTGGCAGCGTTGAATCTTCCTTCAGACTGGACTGTGATCTTGTTAGATTCAGCTATCAGGGCTACTGATTCTGAGACGATTTCCATGTCGTCTACAGCGTCAGATAGCACTACCGAAGGCATCTCTACTTTGACGTCGAATTTTAGGTCGGGTATCTTCTGCTCTGACTCTTCCACGTCTATCAGGCTCAGGCTGAAAGTGCTCGTCCTCTCGCCTTTCAATGTTATTTTCAGCTTGTTGTCAACAGTTTCGAGTATTATCGTGTCTGATGGCTTAGCTCTTTTCAACACTTGGTTTAGGTTGTCCAGGTTGACTGACAAGTCTTGTGCGCCTTTGATGTCGTATTCTACGAATGCGCTTGACAGCATCTTGAACATGACCATCGCTACGTTCGCCGGGTCCATTGCTGTTATCTCTATCTTGTCCTTGTCGAGCTTGAAGGTCACCTCATTCACAAGCTCTGAGATTATTCCTACGCTTTCTTTCAAAAGTCTTGGTTCTGCTAGTACGAGTTTCATGGTAAGAGTTTAGCGAGTTCTTTCCTTTTTATTGTTTTTGGTAGTGGAGAACAATATTTTTATTCAGACTATTTCAGAAGAACTGCCTCGATAGTATGTAAGCGTCGTACAGCAAGTAAAATCCGAAGAACACTAACAATGCTTGTAAAGCAAAGTCAGGTATGGTCAGTACAGGAATCGAGGGCAAGTATTTGTTGAGCAGTTTCAAGTCTATCAGTAACGGTATCGCTCCCACCGCTGCTAAGACTAATCCGCCGAGCATAGTTGTACCCTTAATCATACCAGTCATAGGGTTTTTTATTTGCATACCCTGCCAAAAAAGTATTATTCCTCCAACCATCAAAGCGATTTCTATAACAATCCGGCTGAACAGTTGAGGTAAGGTTTTTGCGATACTTAATTTAAGAAGGGGTATACCTCCTAGTGCTATGCACGCTAAACCTATTAGAACTATATAAGAAGTCTTCCTTCCCATGCCTCCGCCGAAAAACATTTTGTTTTAATAACACCTCTTTTCCTCTAGCTCTTTATGCGCATTTTTTTGTTATAAACGTTTCGCTTTTTCCCTAACTGTAGGATCTCCACCTGTGCTTACACTTCGTGCATTCCAAGAACCTTGTCTCTGCTTCGTCTCCGGCTCTAGTCTGGACAGTCCAGAAGTAAGCTTTCTTGTTCTTGCACTTAGGGCATTCCTCGTCAGTCTGAGGCAGCATCTCCACGTTTCGGTCTATTACAGTTATCTCGTCTTTCTTTTCCAATGCCACTGTCTCTTTCAAGACAGTTGTGGGTTTCTGCTTAATCCTGTGTCCGCATTCGCATGCGAAAGATTTAGTTTTTCTTCCGCCGCTTTTTGGAACTACGAGCGAACCGCATTTCGGGCAAAATTCCATTTTTGAAATACCTCCTGATTATAATATTCCAATAATCTTGCTTATTGCCGTTGTGAACATTATCTTAACCCATCCGAGATAAGGTATCCTTAGCACCGCCTTCCCTAAAAACCTTTCTTGAGCGATTTTTTCCCGGTCAGCGATTATATTATTATCACCTTTAGTCTCAAAGTATACTTTGCTCTCATCTTCAGATTTTGAAATCACCCTGTGTATTATAGGCGGATAATCAGGATGGGACTCGTAAACTATAACTTGGCCAAGTTTTACATTCTGTGGCTTAGACCCAAGTAGCACCATTATATCCCCCTGGTCAAATCCGTTAGCAAACGGAAAGTTTTGGAATTCCTCTTTAGTAAACCCTTTTGCCGTGTACCATTCCTGGTTCATCTCCCACCAGGTTTCGAAATCTTGCTGGCCGTGCGTCATGCTCCCGGATACCACAGCGACTACAGGATAATTAGTCCCGAATAATAATCCTAACCCCGGATAGATTATGAACTTGACAAGCACAAACGCTAAGACTATGTTGACCAGCCATGACGCTAGGCTGTCATCTTCCCAGATGAAACGCCAAACTCTCTTCAGAGTTTCTTTCACACCGCTCTTTTTTGCTTTCTTCATAAGGCAATCATTTCTTTCGTCTGTTGTCTAGCTGCTTAGCCACCATGCCCACCATAGTATCAGTCGCTTTTGAAAACTCTTCTTCAGTAGCTTTCAATGCGGGGTGAGTGTTGAACTCATCTATAACATAACCATCTTCCATATAAGCTTTTTCAAAGTAGGGTATCCTTAGCAGTCGTTCCAAAACTTTTTTTGGGACTTTTTTTTCAATCTGGTTGGTAAACTTCGTATTTTCTAAAGTTTCGAAAACTCCCTCTATGAATGATGGCGGACAGGTTAGTATTATATCGCCACCGGCTACTTTTTCTAGATGCCAGCATCTCTTTTTACCTTTAACCGTAGGGCTTATCCTCATAGAGCACAGCAGCATCTTGCTCGGGTAGCCTCTTTCTTTTACTGTCATATAAGCTTTCTTGAAGATAGCCATCTCAGCCCATCTAGTGTCTGATTCAGATAATTCTATTCCTAAACTTTCAGCTTCCTTCTTCATAGTCCCCCTTAACTCCCCATAACGGGCAGCCATGTAAGTTATAACAGACCTCCAGCGGGATAAGTCTACTTTGTTTTTCTTAGCTATCTCTAAACCTTCTTTGACTTTCTCCGCACACATTATCAGTTGCGGAAGCGTGAACGTCAGCGTGTTGTTAGTCGCTATGCCCTTAGCGGTTAACTGTTTTATTACTTCGTAACCTTCTTTTGAGCCAGGTACTTTTATCATCACGTTTGGGCTTAAGCTTGCGAGTTCTAAAGCCTGCTTCATCATCGCGTCAACGTCGTATAAAGACCGCGGGTCCACTTGCCCAGATAAGTGGCCGTATTTATGGTTAGATTTTTCGAAGATTTCTAGGTACATCTCTGCGCCCCGCTTCACAATCTCTTTATAAGTCTGCCAGAAAAGATCCTCCTTGCTTATAGAAGGGTTGTTATCGATTATGCTATTGGATATGCTTGCTACGTACTGCTCTCTCATTTTTATAACAGCAAGAGATAATGGCGGATTAGTAGTTACTCCTCGGAATAAAGAGTTCTCAGGATTCTTAGAATCATACATCTTCTCAAGTTCAGTTTTGATAACCGATGCCTTTTCTGCAGGCACTTGTTTCAAAAAGCTTTCTGACCAGTCAGCGTATATTAACGGTGAAGAATCCCACCAAATCTCTGTCTCAGGGTTTAGATGGACTAAACGTTCTAAAGGGTTTTTTTTCGCGATTTTCAATCCCCTCCTTGTTTTATTTTTTTGATTTATTGCCGAATAAGTGTCTTGTGTAATTTATGGTTAAAAATCTTTTGCTTCAACTATTTTGCCTTTCGGCTTGGTTTCTTTGAATATCTGGGCTTGGAACTTGTAGATATTCACAGTTTTTATGTCTTTCCAAGAATCGAACGGTAAGCCTGCTTTGTCACAGGTGTGCGACAGGAACTGCTCAACGTCCCAGCCCCATTCCGGAGCTACTTGCGGCAACAATAAGCCCCTATACCCCCCGCTTTCTGCGATTAGGCCGTCACGTCCAACCTTTATCTCTTTCTTATAATCAGCAGCAGATTTCACTTTTATCCTCTCGGGTTTTGTTAGCACTGACACTTCGAAAATGATTTTGTCCAGTTCTTCTTTTTTTAGGCTTCTGAACCTCGGGTCAGAGAAGGCTGCCGCAACAGCCGCTTGGGCCAAAGATTGCCTCAACGGGAATAACGGCTCTGGAAAGCCGATGCATCCCCTTAGGTCATTGTCAGGGTAGCTGTGTATCGTTACGAAGACTCCTAAAGGCTCCTCAAAAGCATTAAGAGTATAATGTTTAGACTCGAATTTAGAAACTACTGCTTCTCTCGCAGCTTTGACAAGCTTCTCTCCTTGTGCTAGAGAAAACATTTTGTTAAGTAATCAAAGGTTTTTTGACACAGCCTTAACAGCCCCCCTTATCTTTTCATTCCTGTCCTTAAGCCTTTTTATCGCTGCGTCTAAGACCTTTTTAGGGTCTTTCTTGTCAGTTTCTAAGACAAGCACAGGATGTGCTACTAAGGGATGCTCGATATTATAACCTGCTACTTTAACATCGTCGTCGTTCCACAACTCTTTTCTTAAAGAATTACAAAAAGTGTGGTTCTCTCCAATTATCTCTATCTTCAGCTTGTTCTTTTCCTTTTCTAAGACTTTGATTTCCATAGCCAGTTTAATGAAGATTTCGTTTTTTAAACCTTTCGATTTGCATGCCGAGCGACCAGAAACGATACTTTTATAAATCTTCTAAAGTCTTTTCTAAAAACAAAATTTTAAAAAAAATCTCACTTCGGAGGTAAGATTACACAATGGCAGATGAAAAGATTATAGAAAGAGTAACTAAGCTTATGAAGAATCCCCAAAAGATAAGAAACATAGGGGTGTGTGCGCACATTGACCATGGGAAAACAACCTTCTCAGACAACCTGCTATTAGGCGCCGGAATGATATCGGAAGACCTAGCTGGGAAGCAGTTAGCGTTAGACTTCCACGAAGACGAGCAAACAAGAGGTATAACTATAGATGCTGCGAACGTATCAATGGTTCACAGCCTGGAAGGAGATGAATACCTGATTAACCTTATAGACACTCCCGGGCACATAGACTTCTCAGGAGACGTAACCAGGGCTATGAGGGCAGTAGACGGCGCTATAGTGCTGTGCTGCGCAGTAGAGGAGATAATGCCTCAGACAGAAACAGTGCTCAGGCAAGCATTAAAAGAAAGAGTCAAACCAGTACTCTTCATCAACAAGGTGGACAGGCTGATCAAAGAAGTTAAGCTAACGCCTGAGATGATGCAAGAAAAGTTTGTCACTATAATAAGTTCAGTAAACCAGTTAATAGAACAGATCGCACCAGAAGAATTTAAGCAAAAATGGAAAGTAAGCATTCAAGACGGCTCAGTAGCTTTCGGATCAGCATTCCACAAATGGGCTGTGTCATTCCCTTACATGAAAAAAAGCAGGTTAACATTCAAAGAGATCATCGATGCTTACCAGAAAGACGATTACAAATACTTAGCTAAGAAAGCGCCATTACACCAAGTCATCCTTAACATGGTAGTAAGCCATCACCCTAACCCTATAGACGCTCAGAAGTACAGGGTCCCAAAGATATGGCACGGCGACTTAGAAAGTGAAGAAGGAAAATCTTTGATAACTTGCAACGCTAACGGGCCAATAGCTTTCGTGATAACAAAGATAGTAGTAGACAAGCACGCTGGAGAAATAAGCGCAGGAAGGCTATTCTCAGGAACACTGAGACAAGGTACTGAAGTGGTCATGAACATGGCCAAGCGAAACGTCAGGCTGCAGCAGGTAAGCATCTACAAAGGAGCCCAAAGGCTTCAAGTGGACGAAATCCCTGCAGGCAACATATGCGGTGTCGTAGGTCTTAAAGACAGCTTCGCAGGAGAAACAGTGTCCAGCATGCCAATGGAACCGTTCGAATCATTAAAACACCTTTTCGAACCAGTCGTAACCAAGTCTATAGAAGCCAAGAACCCGGCAGAGCTGGCCAAACTGGTAGAAGTCTTAAAAACAGTACACAAAGAAGACCCTACGCTATTCGTCGAAATAAATGAAGAGACTGGAGAGAATCTAATAAGTGGTATGGGTGAGCTTCACTTAGAGATCATAGAGAACAGGATAAAATCCGAAAAAGGCCTGCAAGTGGTGACAAGCCCACCAATCGTCGTGTACAGGGAAACAGTACAGAAAGTATCCGGCGAAGTCGAAGGAAAATCCCCAAACAAGCACAACAAGTTCTACATCAAAGTTGAGCCTCTAGAAGACAACATATACCAAGCGATAAAAGCAGGCGAACTGCCCGAGATGAGGATAAAGAAAAAAGACACAGCGACTTTCCAAAAACTCGCAGATATGGGCATGCCGATGAAAGACACCAAGCAGATCAGAGACATATACAAAGGCAACATGTTCATAGACCAGACAAGAGGAGAAGTCCACATCGGAGAAATAATAGAAATGGTCCTCGACGGTTTTGAACAAGTCATGGACGGAGGACCTTTAGCAAGAGAACCTTGCACCAAGCTGAAAGTAAGCCTAATGGACACAAAGTTACACGAAGACGCTATCCACAGAGGACCAGCACAGGTCTACCCTGCAGTAAGAGAAGGTATAAGGGGCGCGATGGCAGAAGCCAAAACTACCATGTATGAACCTATACAAGTGCTACAGATAGAAGCACCAAGCGAATACATGGGAGAAATATCAAAACTAGTAGCGAATAAGAGAGGGCAACTGATAACAATGGATCAGCATGGGCAGCAGTTAGTGATAAAAGCCAAGATGCCTGTAGGAGAGATGTTTGGACTAGCATCAGACTTGAGATCCGCGACTGGTGGGAGAGGAAACTATTTCATAGTTGACCAAGTGTTCGAAAAACTCCCAGAAACGTTACAGGAAAAGATAGTCAAGCAAATAAGAAGCAGGAAAGGGCTTGGAGAAAACGAATAAACCTTTCATCTTTTTTTATTTTTGTAATACCGTAAGTGTTTAGTAATACCAAAAGTTTAATATACAAAAACTAACCAGTAAGATATGAGCTATGGCAATAGGTATAAACTATGTAAAAAGGAGGAAATGGTACATAAGAATTTTTTACCTGTTAATAATCGCTATCCTGATCTACGGACTGTTCCACTTTGGATATATCAAAAAGAACTGCAAACAAGATCCAGAATGCTTCTATAGGGCTGCGAAAGAATGTAAACCTGCTAAGGTTTTAATAACAAAAAATGGGCATTATTACGATTACGTAATCCAAGGCAAAAGAGGAAGCTCATGCTCAGTTTATATCAGCCTTAAAAAGATGGCATCAGGATCATCTGTAGATCAAAAAGCATTGTTCGAAGGGAAGGACATGACATGCAAAATCCCTCTTAGCGAGTTAGACAGGACTAGCTTCTCAGATCTTAAAGGATTCGTCAATTATTGCCATGGCACTTTGAAAGAGGCAATATACGAGCAGATAATAACCAAGATGTATGGCTTAATAATACAGAACATGGACGAGATAATATCTTCAGCCACCCAAGTGATATCATAAATTATTTAAACTACTAACTTCTGATTCTAACAATTAGAATGAAAACTAAATTGTTAATAATATCGGCCTTGCTTATTTTACTTACTGGATGTGCTATAAACAAGTTCACAGCTCAAGAACCCGAGGCTAAAACGATAAGCCGTGACGAAGCAGAAGCAAAAGCTTTGCAGTTCTTGTACCAACATACTAC